>CAZCWR010000001.1:0-120221 GCA_964502455.1 uncultured archaeon
CAGCTCATGGTTAGGCTTCTCGGTGGTTTCTCTTTTACTTCCCGGAGGTAACACATTTGCTTCCCTTATTTATAAAGGACTTGTTTAGCAAACTGTTTTAAGTTTAGTCATTGAGAGGTGGTAAAATATTGGGGTAGTGAGGGGTATCCTTATAAACGAGGGTCGTCATATACTCGGTGTAGGGTAGAGAAATCCGAATAGAAGCCTGTGAAATACACGAAAACGGCGTTTAGTGGCGTGAACGCCGGGAAATGTATGGATACAGGAAACACTCGGATATTTGTTACTGCTGTCTATAAATGTATTCGCAAGCAGTGGGGCGATACCCGAGGATGTGGACGGATCGAAGTGAATGACAGAGAGAAAATATAAATGAAAAAGGAAAACCAGACCTTTTTACAGTCTGGTATTACAGTTCTTCGCTCATGCACTGGCGGAAAGCGTTCTGGCTCTTGCCGGAACACTTGTCAGCTGCTTCGCGGAACTGTGCATTCCGCTGTCGCTGGTCCTCGTCCTGGACCGTGTAGTCATCACGGAACTTCATGTATCCGGTGTATCCACCAGCATCACCCGTGATGTTCTTGGCTTCGCCGCCAGCGGGTCGTGCCCATACTCCCATTTTCAGTTGTCACCTCCGTTCGGATTGACAGGTTCGAGACCTGCTTTTGTCATACGGCATAATAGTAGACGGTGGTTTAAAAAGGATGTTATAAAAACTTTGTTAACGCGGGTCAATAACAGGAGCAAGGGCATTGATCCGTGTCCGGTCACCCTCGTTGATTGCTACCAAGTGGGTCAGGTCAACCTCCTCTCCCTCAATTACAGCGTCCGTATTCTCAGCCGTATACACGTTATCGGACAGTACATACACGTTCTTCCCGTTCTCTTTCTCCACGTTCACCAAGTCGTTCGGCACCAACTTATTCTGCAAACGGGAATGGATGAAATTCGTTTTCTTCCGTAACTCCTGCTCATCTCCGTTCAACTCGAAGATTTCCTTCGCCAGCTTAGAAGTCGTGATATCGTCCTCTGGATCCAGCGACCCCAACATCAGGAGGATATCCAGGTCGATCTCATCAATCTTCATCTACAAAACCGTATGGACACCGCTTGTATATAAAGATTGTGCGAAGAACGGCCGGTACCCTTTTATATTACGGAGGAGCATAACTGTACCACGGTGCAGGCCGGGATACCAGGGTCCAATCTCGTGTTCCCGGTCTGCGGTTCTACCACCTCCACGCCACCCAGTCTACACCGGGATACCGGTGAGAACTCGGTAAGATTAATAAGGCCGGCAACCGTATAACCGTGTATGGGCGACGAAATTACCGACGCTATTCTTGACGGCTGCAACACGATGATTGAAAACGACGAGTACCAAGGCGGGATGGACCAGTGCATGATAGAAGCCACTGAAAACGAAGACCATCTCCACGATGTCGTGGACGCATCCAGTCACCAACCCGGTCGCTAACCGGTTATTCCTTCGGATCAGCCAACCCTAACCGGTCCAGATCCTTGTCCACAATCGCACGCTTCTCCACAGCACGGATCCGGTCTACCGTGAACTGTTCCACCCGGTCATGATTCTTCCGGGCATCCGACCGGTTGTACACGAACTCGCCACCTGTATCGTACGTTTCACACGTCAACTGGTCGCCGTCCGACTTGCAGAACGTGGTCACTTGCTCGTCCTGGTTCTCGATAGCGATTTCCCGTACCATGTCACACCACCATCTCCCCGTCCTCGACACGGACGCCAGTCGTCTTGGTCCGAACATTGTTAACCCCGGACACATCCAGCACCATATCCTCGACACTGATCCGTTGCTGGCCGTCCGTCATCACGGTCGAATCCTTCGCCTCGCAATATATCTCCTGCCCGTCCGCTGCACACCGGACCTCCTCGAATTCCACGAACTGTTCGTCATCAAGCCGTTGTAACCGCTGGTCGATCGCTTCCTTCCCCGCACCGGAAAACCGGTTACGGTTCCCTGGACCCGGCTCGATATCCGCACCAAGGTCTTCCACCACCCGTTCCCGTGGCTTTGCATCGAACAGTTCTGCCATGTATACAGATGCCACTCGTTGTCTTTTATAAGTACGGAAATCGGGGTAGACAGGCTAACACTAAAAAGTCTACGGAAATATAATATCGGTAGACTATGGCAGAAGAAACGCTCGGAGTAACAAAAGAGCTGTTCGATGAAATACGCGGCTACCCAGGGTCTAACGACACGGAACGACTCAAGAATTGGAAGGCCGATCGGGAAAATATGCCCGACACCCTCGACACCCCGGACGAAATAAAACAATACCTCCGGCAACTCGGTATCCTTCCCGAACAAATCCGGCAAATGGCACGGGAAGAAGCCGAAGAAGTAGTCGAAGAAGCCCGTACCGCGTACTGAGATGCGGAATATTTCCGCATCTTTATAACCAATCATGCGTAATCTTTACGCATGGTACGGGTCGGAGACTACTTCACCCTGGAATTCGAGCAACGGGTAAGCAACCGGATAGAAGCCAACAAAGCCGAGATGGAGGAACGCCGACGACAAGGCGACCGCAACTGGTTCAGCGACCGGCCGATGATCCAATGCGAACACATCAAACCACCCGGCATGGAACTGTTGGGATCCGGCCGCAACCGGTGTGTCTTCCAAGCCGAAGACGGAGTCGTCGCCAAGGTCGCCCGGACAGAAGACGGCATCAAAGAAAACGAAGGTGCCCGGACAGTCATCAACCACGTTTCTGACAAGCATATGGACAAGTTCGCCACACCTTACGACGTGAACGAGGACGGTACAGTCATGGTAGCCGAGCAAGTCCGAAGCGTTGACGGAAATACGCCACCACCCGGCGGCGAACACTTATTTGAACAAGTACAGGACAACATGCACAAGGTAGAACAAGAAGACGGCGTAGCCTGTGACGACATCGCCTGGAACGACATCGGATTCAAAAACCGGGAACCAGTCCTGGCCGACCTCGGTGGCTGCACACTGGACGATCGTTAACAATTCTCTGTTAACAGTATTTAAAAGAAAGCGTACCGTATACAGATACATGGCAGAATTCAACCAAGAGGCGTTCGCCCGACGCTGCCGTGACGTAGGCGGCGAATACGTCAAGAAAGACGGGGCACGAGGACGGACCTTCCACGACTGCCGGGTAGACCACACACCGGAACACGCCGACCAGAAAGGTGAAGGCGAATCCCGGGGCATCCAATGGATGACCAACGAATACGGGAAAGACGAGGCACGGGTGCATACACGCGGCCGGACCTCCGCAGAAATCTACAACCCGGAACGAGTCAAGGTAAAACGTCCCGGCTACCCGGAGAAAGTCGCCGCTGGCGAAGTCGGTGTACCGGCACGGCCCAAGCTCCTCGTTGAAAACGATGACGGCGAACACCTCCAACTGAACGGCGAACCCGTATAAACGAGGGGATACAGGATGGTTGTCGGCCGGGAAATACAAGAAGGATGCGGGGTTATCGACGACCCGGATCTGGTAGAACAGTGCAAGAGTCTGCACGGGCCGCACAGCTACCGGACGTGGGAGGACACCGACCTCCAACAACTGGATGCTGCCTGTCGGAACGATGCTGACGGCGAACTCGAACAGCATAACTGCCGGAGAACCCTTCTCAAAGGTGTGCGGCACGTTGAAGCCGGGCGATGGGACGACGCCCTCGGAGAAATGCACCGGTTTATCGCCGCACTCGACCAAGATGAACGCGAACAGTTCGCACGCCGGAACCCGAACCTGGTTGACCGCGTGAACGGATGGGCGGTCGTCCAAGACCAGATGCCGTTCAACGATCTTCCTACAGATACCACAAGGTGATGCCGTATTTGCCTTTATAGCGTCGAAGAAGAACAACGAGTACGCAATCGAACTCCGCGAAACCTGTGACCAGTACGAGGTCGAACTGTACGAAGTCGATCAACTTCTCGATTCCGACCGGTCTTCCGTTACCGTCCACACGTTTGAACACGAGTACCAGGCGGAAGAACACTACGACCAGCTCTGTCACCTGACCTTCCCCTAACCCTTACAGTTAAATACCGGCAGGAGAATGGAATTAATACCATGATTTCTCTAACTGAGAAATTCAAGAATCCTCAGTACGCCCTCCAAATCCTCAACACCCTCACCGACAAGAAACGGCACAAGAAAGGCATCCACGAACTGGTCACCGAACAGTACGACGACACTTGCAGCATCCAGACCCTTGGCCGGTACGTTGAAGACCTCAAAGACCTCGGTCTCCTGGAAAACGGGCTCGTCCACAACCCGGACTACGCCAACCAGCTTACCATCACCGCCTTCACCGCGACCGAAGAAGGCGTACACGTCCTCAAAAACCATATTATCTGCCCGGACTGCGGTGAAGTCCACAACCTCGACAACGAACCACACGAACACCGGTTCGTCCCCGGCGACGAATACACCGGTTAGTCCTCAACGAAATACTGTTCGACATCACTCCACGCCACCCGAGGCATCTCCCCGTTCCGCTCATCATGCTCCCGGTACGACGGCGTGAAATCGTTGTTGTCCCGGTAGTCGCCTCGGCCCTGGATAAAATCCATCATATCCCGTTCACTGTCGAACCCGTACTCCTCCGGGGACCGGATCCACCGCCGATCAATCATCTCCCGGATATAGTTACGGGCACGGAACTCGTCCCATCCACGACCTTCCCGGTAATCACGCGACACAGCATTTCCCCTCCTGTTATAGGTACATCGCTGCTTGCTTAAAAAGGGATAGGGGTGCCCGGATTTGAACCGGGGTAGCATCTACGCACCGGTCTTAAGCCGACTGTCTTTGACCCGACTTGACTACACCCCTCTCTATTATTGATTGCTACTAATTGAGTGGAAAATTAGTAGCAAGTGCGGGGAGCAGGATTTGAACCTGCGACAGTTCGCTATGGACTGGATCCTAAATCCAGCTCCTTTGGCCACTCGGACATCCCCGCATGAAGCGGCGGAACCCGGATTTGAACCGGGAACGGCACAATGCCGCGACCTGTGTTCCAGACAGGCACCTTACCAGATTCGGTTCATCCCGCCATCAACGCTGCGGCCCCGATTTGAACGGGGAAAGCAGGATTACCCCTACCGCCTTCCACTCTCAAGGTGGACGCTCTACCTGGTTGAGCTACCGCAGCATCTGTGTAGCGGCGTGGGCCGGAGTCGAACCGGCAACGACGTAGAAGCCGTACGTGATTAGCAGTCACGCCCCCGTCACCACATCAGGTTGGCCACGCCAAGCAAGAGAATATTTAGTTAGAGCTGAGGCTGGACAAACTCAGAAGCGACAGCAGTGATAACGACGTGTCCAGTCTCATCGTACCCATAATTCGTTCCCGTTGTATTTAAACGTTGTGGAATGTATCGGTACGAAATACTTATAATACAGGTATCCGCATTACCGTGTATGACGACACGGGAGAACCTGGTAATCTACGGGTCGATGATCGGCAGTGTCTGGTACAAGGTTGCCGAGCTATGGGTACAGACCAACGGCTTCACCGGGACACTGCCCAGTCAAGAAGCGTTCATCCTCCAACTTCTGTTCGCTATCGGTGTCGGCGGCAGTATCGGTATCTTCATCAGCTACCTTACGGATCTCCGGATATCCCACAATATCGGTGGCCGGCCACAACGGTACCGCCTCCAAGTCGCTCCACCCGCCCTCACCGGGCTGTCCGTTGCCCTGTACTACCTGGTGAAAGAACTGTACAACGTGGTGTTCGCCGGGATGCGGTTCGATGGCGGAGCATTGACCAGCTACCTCCATGTCACACCGGAAGCACTACTGATCGCGTTCCCATTAGGCATGACAGCATACATGCTACTCCTGTATCTGGACTGATTATTCGATCGGGAACCGTAACAGTGCGGCCACGTTCGTCATCCGATGTAACCGTTCCCCGTGTTCATGCCCGGTACTGACGTGAACGATATCGGCTCCAATCTGTTCGGCACGGTCCACGTACGAGCTAAACACACTCACCTGTCTCGGGGACCAGTAACGTGTCCACCGCTCCGTACTGTAACGCGGTCTCCACCAATTCGTCCCCGTATACGGCTTTACCCGTGTCTTCGGCCAGTTCATTGAAGAACCGGTCTACGAGTTGCCGCTGCTTGACGACTGCGGCGTCCGGCAGGTCCACGTTTCCCAGTGCTTGTTTCAAGCCTTGTTCCCCGGAGTAGTTCGTATCCACCTGTGCCATGACCTGTTCCCGGAGTTCGCCGTGCAGGTGGTTGTCCACCAGTTTCTGCTTCATCTGGCCGGGACCGGCGATTACGATACCGTGGCAGTCACCGTTCCGTACCGGGTCGATGAACCGGTGCTTGGCCCGGTCAGCGGTGTCGGACAGAAAGGTTTGAATCATGTTTTCCCGCAGACTTTCAAACCGGCCCTGGCTTTGACCGCCCTTCGTATGCTTCCCCGGAATGTTCGCGTCATACACCGATACGGTGTGGACCTGTCCGTTCTGGATGCGGCCGATCGCTGCCTTGTCCCGGTCAACGACGATAATGCCGTACATCCCGGTGGACCGGTGGGCGTCCTTGATCGGTTGGAGGTGGAACGTGTTGCTGCATCGGTACAGTTTCTCCTGGACCGGGTTCTGCGGTTCCACAACCCAGGACTCTAACGCGGATTTGCCACGGCCTTGTTTGATGGATCCGGCGTAGACGCCGACCCCGTTCTCCGGTATCGTACCGAGTTCTCGTAGGCGGCGTTCCGCTTTTTTCAATGCAGCGGTGACGTTCTTCCGTGTCTGTTTGTCTTTAATGTTTCGTGCTTCGGCTTGCTCCTGTTCCAGTAACGCTACCGCTTCCCGGATGTCGTATCCGGCTGGCAGCACCAGGGAGACCAGTTCGGTGTTGTTGCCTTCGACCTGTTCAAGGTGGTGTAGTGTGTCCATAAAAGGCCGGTCCCGGAATCGAACCGGGATACCCGGATCTGCAATCCGGTACCTGAACCATTCGGTTACCCGGCCACGGTAAAGCTTAGTTGAGAAGTAAGATTTGGCAAAGTGTCAACAGTCAAACTCTACGTTCTGCAATACCTGTTCTACAGCATCCTCGAACTCGGTGTCCTCTGCCATACCACTGTATTCCCCCGTTCTTCTATATAAAACTATGTGAAGTGGTCGGGCCTGGACTTGAACCAGGAGATCGTACCCCCAAAGTACGAATGTTAGCCGATTACATCACCCGACCATGATGGCCCCTCCCGGATTTGAACCGGGGTCTGACAGCTCGAAAGGCTGCTATGCTTAACCGGACTACACCAAGGGGCCGGCGGGTAGGCAGGGTGTTCCACCCTGCTGAGGGGTTCTTCCTCACGTCGTCCAGTCAACCATCGCATCCCATGCCCAGTACCTTCATCCTACCACGTCCAGTACGTTGACTCGGCTTGATACTACCCTCTATACTACCCTGAAAGGGTGGATGACCGGAGTTGAACCGGCGGTCTCAGGCTCCACAAGCCTGCGTCTTCACCACCTCGACCACATCCACCACGTATGAAGGCTACCCCCGGACTTGAACCGGGTAAGTCCGTCTTACGAGGACGGTAGGCGTCCAGTCGCCCACGGCAGCCAGTGATAGCCCCGCCAGGACTCGAACCTGGGCTCTCCGGCTCCAAAGGCCGGGATTTTTTACCCATTAAACTACGGGGCTATGATATATCGTCGTAGGTCCGGTCACAGGTACAGCCGTCACCCCCGTTGATGAACAGGTACGGCGGGACCAGTCCGACCTGATACAGTGATTCCGGTGTCTTCTTCGCCTCGAACACGCAGCCGCCGGATGTATGGTAACATCGTGGATGGCCGCAGTCGTTGCATTCGCTACTCATAGTGGGGAGTACAGGATTTGAACCTGTATCGACAGGTCTGGTGCCTGCCATCGTAAACCGGGTTGGACCAACCCCCCATATATGGGCTGATACCGGCCGAGGTTGTCTCCTCGCGGATCCTCGTGGTTTGTGAGGTCCACTTTCACCGCGTTTGACCCATGCATCGACCGGCACCACCTACCCTGTTATATGGTACAGCGAGGCAGACGGGATTTGAACCCGCGTCCTCCAGATCGACAATCTGGCGTTCCGACCGCTGAACTACTGCCCCAGTAGAACATCCGTACCCGGAGTACACCTGGCTGGCGTACAACGGTAGAAAACAGGTCTGGACACTTATTGCGGTGTCCAGGTATCAGTATCGGTATGCGTATGTTCAGAAACGGTAGCGTCACGGCTACGACGACTGTACATGTCCATGTCGGAACGGGCGTACCGTGACATTGTCTTACCTGTACATTACGTCCGCAGGGTATTTAAACCTTCCGATGAAATCTACAGGGTACGGGCGTTGTCACCATGTCTTAGCCATGAGTAACGCAAATGGCACCGAAATCGGCTCTGACAACGACACTTCAAACATCGCCTTAGTCCCTTCTGTAGAGGAACCGTTCTCCGGGACGTACAGTGACTGGTACTATCGGGATCCACGCACCGATACCAGTGGCGTCTTCACATTCTACACTATGACCCGTGCCCTGTACGATGCGTGGGAACGCAGCAAATGGGTTGGCAGCAAATTCTCCTTGGCCGATGTCAACACGCCCGGTGTCTACTGTGACCAGGAACTGTACGAGGACGGTAGCCCGGATTGCTACACCATCGTCATCGACACCGATATGGAGCTGTACCGCGACCTGTGTGAAAAACACTTGGACCGGTTGAACCACAAGCTGAATGGGCCGGACTTCGTCCTGCGGCCGGACCTGACCCCCAGTGATCGTCCGGATATCGCGGTCGAATGTGACAACTGCCGCCGTACCATCCTACTGAGTGACGTGGTGTACAAGGATCCAGAATTTGTGGATGCCGGGCCGATGGAATCCGTCCGTACCGCTGTCCATGACGGCCGGTACTGTAGTGATTTGTGTGCCGGGAACTACGTCGAATGTGAGTGCGGCCGGAAGTTCACGTCCAAACAGGGGTATGCCGGGCATAAAGCCCACTGTGGATAAAAAAAGAGGAGGGAACAAAGGGGTGTTCCCTCCAAAAGAACAATGCGGGTGGGAAGGGAGATGGAATGGGGGGGAAAACAAGTTAAAGGACTTTGTGGATTTTGTGGGAACAGGTGTTGCTTCCGCACCATAGACACCGTTCCGTCCGTTGTGCGACGAACACGTACCCGGCCACGATCTGGTATGCTTCGGAATCTTTCTGGTTCATTGTCCACTTCCTCCGTACAGTGGTATCTGCCCCACCTGTTTTAAACAGCCGAGTTCCTTCCACTGTTCCCCGGCGTAGAAGTAGTACCGGTTACGGGCTGATCTGTTCCCAATCCCCGGTGTTGGTACCGTCACAGTAATACAGCTCGTTATCTGTACTTGACCGGACTATATGCCCGTCATGATTGTTCTGGTTACAGGTCGGGAGATCGGTCGCTTTCAACCCAATCATATCCCCGGCATAAACGTGGTCTGTCACGTTCAGGTGCATCGGCTCATCACTGGACCCCAGTGTGACCATATTCTGTTCGTCTGCAACGGCGTCCCGGCCGATGGCCACACTGTTCTGCTGTGTAGCCGATGCTCCATCCCCGATGGCGATAGCGTGCTTCCCGTCACTGAACGCATTGACGCCGAACGCCATCCCCTTCTGCTTCGTGACCTGGGCATCCACCCCGAACGCCATCGCATCGTTGGCGTCAGCCAGTGTGCCAGACCCGATCGCGGTACTGCGGAGACCGGACGCCGTCGCATCCTCCCCCAATGCCATCGCCCGTTTCTGCTGTGCTTCCGCATGTGCCCCCAGGACCGTGTTATCGTTATTGTTCCCGTGCGAGTCGAACCCGACAACAACCGCATGTTCGGCGTTCGCCGTAGTATTCGCTCCGACCGCCACCGATTGTAGGCCGTAGGTCTCTGCCAAGGGACCGACCGATACAGAACTGTTCCCGTGAGCGTTGGCTTCCCATCCCAGTGCGGCTGCACGGAACTTTGAGGCGTTTGCCTTGTCACCTATTGCCATTGCATCCTCGGCTGTCGCCAGTGACAGCTTGCCGATGGCCAGTGCTTCCCGGCCCGTCGCTTCACTGTCCTCCCCCATAGCGAAGGCATCATAACCTGACGCCAACGTGTTCACCCCGATCCCGAGGCTGGCGTTGTCCGTGACGATAGCATCCCGGCCAATGGCCAACGCATCAGCGTTGGAGGCGTTTGCATTGATGCCGAACGCCAATGTTTCTACACCGGTCGCAGAGGCGTTGACTCCGATGGCCACGCTTTCCTGTGTCGCGGCTTCGGCCATAAGCCCGATGGCGATGGTGTTGGTGGCGGCATCTACATCGTTCCCGCCCGTGATAACGACTCGGTCGGAGAATGTGATCTCTCCCACGTTGTCCAGTGTTTTGCGTTCCATGTCGAGGGCGGCTCCGCGTAAGGTGTTCCCATTCATTTCGAGGTCGTCTTGCAGGGTGATCGGGCTGCTGCCGCCGATACTGTGTACGTCAGTCAAGTTGTTCCCGTCCAGGTCGATGTTGAAGTCGTCCGCCTCGTTATCGGACTGTAACACGCTTGGTAGGCCGTGATCGGAGACCGCTTGGTCCACGTCTGCCTGTGTCGCCCACGGCACCAGGGCGTCTTTCACCCGACCAGCCCAGGTCCGGGTATCGTCCCAGGTTTGGGACACGTCATCGACCACCCGGTTTACGGTCTGGTTCATCCCGTCCAGTACCCGGTCTGTGGACGGTGCAGCGGCTGCTGTTGGGAGTGACAGGAGGAGTATGGCGGCGATGATGAGAACCCGGTCGTAGCTCATGTTTATACACTATGTAGTCGGTGGCTTATACAGGTAACGGCCCCCCGCCTGTTTTATATACCATAATTTACCATAATTTACCACAATGGATCCTGACGTACAAGCTATGGACGTGAACCACAACACTGCAAACAACCAACGCCGCGTACTCCTCCCCAAAGACTTCGGCGACTACCCGATATACACCTGCTGCGGGAACCCGGATGTCGGGAAGGAAGGCGGTACCCTCGTCTGCGTGAACTGCGGTGAAACCGGTGTCGGAACCGCCCACCTGAACAAGGTGATGGTCGCAGAACTATCCCACCACTACGGCAAGTTATCGCCCACGTACGATGCCGGCGAACTCATCAGTGCCGCCTACCGGCTACTCCGGAAAGCCGATGCCCGGCTCAACGAACAGATCGCCGAAAGGAATGTCCCGGCCATCGACGGCGACAAAGACCCGGAAGAATACAGTGACACGCTGTTCCAGACACAGGAAACACTGGCCGAACTGTCCGCTGCACTCCGGCCACCGGTACAAGACAGTGAGAACGTACGGAACGAGGAACCACGGAAGGAAGTATAGGTCAGAAGTTCGGGCGGGAGGGGACACCGGTCTTCTCCCACCATACCTCTACTTCTTCTCCCACCATCAAGTCCGCGTACTCTACATCATCCGAGGTATCCTCGGAGAAATACTGTTCCACGTCGATCGGGACACTGTCCCCGCGAAGCACGGCGGCCAGCCCTTCTTCCAGGAACGTGTCGTCCGGCCGCTCCCGGTAGCTCCGCAGATCCACCGAGTCCTCGGTGACATAGACATCGGCCTGATCCAGCCGCAGTGAAGTCACGTCCCCCGCGTTGTCCGGGTAGTCGAAGCCGTAGGTCTGCAAGTGCTGGACGATATCGTCACGGCCAGTGTCCTCGTCAAGGACGACCCGCATGGTGTAGCCGTCCGGTTCGTCGTCTATATGCATAAAACAAAAGATACGTTAACCAGTTTATAAACCTTGTTATAGATTTTTTGTGAAATCTTTACGATAGACCGCTATCACAAAGATTGCTTGACCCGGTACTGATAAAAGCCGGCAGACCACACACCGGTACAGAGGTAACATGGTTGACTACATGACCCGGCTGGAAGGCTGCCGTGGAATGACCACGATAGAGAAACGGCACCAATGCGAACGCCGCGTAGACGAAGACATCCGGAACCACTTGCACGATGACGGTGTCGCACAGCTCAAAGCCGGGGAAGGCAAAGCCCTGGTCGAAACACTGGACAAGACCGGGCAAACCATCCACGACATCGAGGAGATCAACACGCCGGAAATAGGTCGGAACCGGGCACTCGAAGTCGTGACCGACGACCACACACAGGACGGGTTCTACATCAAGGAAGCCGACCGAGGTATCGACATCCAGATCACGAAAGAAGCCGCGAACGTAGCCGATCTCGTTGGCGAGGACACGCCAAGCGTCCTCCACCAAGACATGAACCCGGTGTTCGGCCGCAGATACATCGCAGTCTCCAATGAAACCCCGCGATTCCTGTCCGACAACCCGGATATCGGCCCGGTCGAACGAGCGGACAGCATCATTTTTGAAACCATTGTAGGAGACATCGACCGGCTGATAGACAGCAACGTGATACAGGGCGATGAGAAAATCGTGGAGATTGACTTCGAGAAAGACCAGCAGTTCATCGGAGATGTCCGCGACACCACTACATTCGTCGGAGAAGACGTACCGATCTCCCCCGTCCTGAACGTTACGAACCGAGACCACTTACAGACCGTGATGGGGTGCGGCGGATGGGACGAAGCCATCAACGCCAGCCAGTCAGAGGACACACCGCAATGCGTCCAAGAACCGGTGACCGGCGACCTCCGAGATGCGTTACAAGGCCGGCTGGAACAAATCGCGGACTGGCCGCTTCAACTGTACGCCCCCAACCTGTACGATGACCACACCGAGGAACGTATCCAGATCCTGTCCGATATCGCATACGCCTAACTTATTCTTCCTGGGCCGCACCACGTAAGACGAACCAGATAGCGTACGCATGGAGTAATCCGAAGAAGAACGTGACGAACGCAATATTCTGCTCGGTGCTGATACCAGTTCCGGGGAACCACAGGGATTCCCATACCGTGTGGTGGCGTTCACCGACAAAGTACGGGTACGCCAACGACTTGGTAAGGCCGCCAATCAAGCTTATCACCCCGATATGCACGTCCACGTACAGCGGTCGGCCGGCACCGATACGACCAAAGATTTCCGTCCACCGGTCTGCCCACCACTCCGGCGTAATCTCGTACAACAGTAATGCGGTCCCCCCACCGATGGCTCCGGTAAGCACAAGGAAGTACCACCAGGTTTCCAGGACAATGAATCCGAGATCCATGTGCCCCCATCCGATGATACCGGTGGCCGGATCCGTGATACTGATGTTCAATCCTAATGCGATATGCAGCAGGAAGTCGGCAACCGCAACGAATGCAACGACCAGTGCGTACTTTCCGAGCAGGTCTTGCCACCGCATGGTGCTGCCTTTGTATTCACGGCCAATCAGATATAGTCCTGCAACCGCTCCGGACAGCATCATGACCTGTAACGCATCTGTGAATCCGCCGCCCAGGAGTAGCACGGCAACAGCAAGGCTGGCACCGGCAAGCATCGTGTATCCGGCGGTACGTTCGTCCCGGTCTGTCAGTCCTGCCATGTCTTCGGTGTTACCCCTCCCGGCTTAAATATACTGTTATCGAAACATTGTTAACCGGCTGGACCGGAACATATTACTGTTCTAATACGTGGAGAATATTTTCCGGCCGTTAACAAAACATTGTTAACAGTATTTAAAAGCCACCGAACAGCATACAGGTATATGGTAGACGACAACGGAGGCGGTACTAATGCCTCGTAAACACGGATTCAAAAATGCTTGTGACGCCATTGACGGCAACTACAACGACCGTGGCCGGACCCTGACCTGTAAAACAGATAACGGGATCATGGAAGCCGAACTTATCGCCGGAAGAAGTGATATACGGAAAGCACGGGTGGACAGTGAAAACAGCGAGGTCAACGCCACCGTTGACAACGTAGACGACATCACCGTCAACTTCCGAGGCGGATTCCTCCAATTACACGGCGAAGACGATAACCGTATCGCCCTGCAAGGCGACTTAGAACACTCGCGGGAAATGATTGATGCACGGGCACCGCAAGACCCAATGCACCGGAGCTGATACCGATGGAAATGGATGCAACGCAGGAACGGTTTGAAGACCACTGTAAGAAGATAGGTGGACAGTTCCAGCCACATACAGAACGTGTGAACGGGAAGGTAGCTAACAATCAACTTCTGTGCCGTGTTGACAACGTTATCCTGAAAACGGTGTCGGCACGGAACGAACCGCCGTTCGATGCACACCTCGAAGTGTATGCGAACGAGACAGCAGCAGAACGTAATATGCTTCCGAGCAGGGAAATGCAGTCCGACCCAGTAGCCTCCGCAGAGATTAAAGATGCTGACAAGATTTGGCCGGGAATGTACGATGGTACACTCGGCCTCCACAACGATGACGATGATAAAATCAAACTTCACGGCGATGATTACAGGGACAGGGGATACTGATGCCGTCAAGTCGAGAAAAATCTATTCCGCAGCAATTGAAGGAAAGCTGTGAGCTGGCGAACGGCCGTTTCAACGAAGACACTGAAAAAGCCGTGTGCGAAACCAGCCACGGCGTGATGGAATACGAGAAAGGTGGCGGCTCCGACTTTCCACAGCTCCGAGTACGCGACAGTGCCGATGTCAACGGCGAACCCGAAGTCAAAGGCGTTATGGGGACTCTTGATAAAAATATCGGGATCGGGTATTCTGAAGGAATGATTCACGCCGGTCAAATATTCGGATCTGACAAACTGTACCTGCATAACGATGACGATAACGGAGAGGGGTACTGATGGTGCAGGATGTTATTGGTCAGGTACGGCGAGAAAGCAAGTTTGAGCAGATTCGCCGGCAGATGAAACGTGGCTGCCGACAGATCGGCGGTGACTATGCGGACAGGACCAGTCATATGAAAGATGCTCCCTCCATGCCGGTCTGTGAGACAGCGGAGGGAGAAATAGAGCTGAAAGGTGTCGAAAACGGGTCAACCGTCTTGGCAACCATGACCAGCGACCACAGTCAAAGCAGACCTCACGACGGGACACGTACCATTGTCAGCAATATTTCTGATGTAGACGTTTCCGAAGGCAGGACTGTTGACGGCCTGGAACTACGGTCAGAAAACGATGCTATCCTCACCCTGTCCGGAGAAGAAAAGGAGCGTGATCTATGATGGGTAAACCGTCCGCTGGACAACTGGCTGAACAGCTTAAAGAAGCGTGCCACAAAGCTGGTGGCGACTATAAAGACAATATTAATACCTGTCATCTCGGGGATGCCTCCGGCGATATCGGTGTACAGGTACTCGGCCCGACACAAGGCCGACCACACCGGCCGCCCATGGTCACTGTTCACGGCGACCACACATCAAACCTTGTGTCCCCGGACAAGATCCGTACATACGCCCACGACCCGGAACAGGTCGAACAGAAAATGATTCTGGAAGTAAGCAAAGACACCCCGGAAGAACCGGACGACTACATCCGGGTCGGCGGCCAAACAGTCCGAAACGAAGACGACAAACCACAAGGAAAAATTACCGGTGTAAAACCCTCCGGCGATAAATGGAGTATAGACCGTACACAGAGTTGATGTAGAATGCCACATAAATCAGATGATGCGATCGAAGCCGGCCGGAAACTCGGTGAACACATCGAGCAGGAATGCCGGACACGCTCCACCGACGACGGACAGGAAATCGCCTGTAAAATCGGGGCACAGATGGCGTTACGGGAAATACAGGGCCACAACCGGTTGATGACCGATGAAGCCCGGAAAGCAACCGGTGAGAAATACATCGAACAGAAACGGCAGCACCAACGGAGGCACTGATACGATGGCACTGACTTCTCCCAACATCACCTGTGAACCAAGCCCCGAACACGATGATACGTTAGAATGTCACGCCGAAAACGGGGAGATGGCACATGTACTGGGCTCCGGGTACCCGGAAGACCAATGGAAACGGACAGTATGGTGTCCTGGCAGTATTGATGACCTGGCAGACCAGATGGAGCAAGAAATGTATTCAAGCAGGGATGCCAACTCCGAAATCGACTTGGTGAACGCGGTACGGGCAACCGGCTGCAAGTTCATCAGTCCGGACGAACAAATCATAGCCGAAACCGGGATGTGGAATTCAGACAAACGGACATACAATTTGACCGCACGAGGATGATAACCGATGCCGCACTTCGATGATATCCTTGAAGACGCCGAACGTATCGAATGCTACGGCAGTTACGCCGGGGAAATGGCGTGCAAAGTTGAAACCACGGATGGTGAGGAACACACCCTGACCGGGATGGGCCACGTCAAAATCGAAGACCCGGACGGACTGGACATCAACACAGAAACCGACTCCGGGTTCCGCACCAACCTCCATGTCAGTAAGGACAACAATCTACTCCACCTCTGGTGATACCTGCGATGACAGAGGACACGTTCTACTGCCATGTCCATAACGCGGATAACCAGCGTATCGGCTCCGGGGAAGGTGAGAACGAGGCTGACGCATTGATGGGTGCGGCCGTGGACGCCGGGGATGAAGCCACGTTCAACGACAAGGGTTCGTGGGGCTGCGGCACCAGTCCGGAAGACGCCCACCGGAATGCGAAAGAGGCTCACAGTGTGGAACCGGGACAGGACATTTTCGAGGCCCGGATGGACTAACCCGTCATTGTTTTTTCCGGCGGTGTTCCGGGAGCATATCCTGCTTCTGTCGGAAGTTCTTGTTCTCCAACGACGTGAATTCCCCGTACTGCTTCAAGTCCTCGATGGCTTTCTTCGACAACTTGTACTTGTACCGGGCACGGCCCGGCCGGTCCTCGCCTTTCGGGATCTTCTCCCGGTTCACCAAGGACTGTTCATGCAGGTTCTTGAGATACATGTGGGGCGTGGCTTTCTGCCACCGGGCATTGTACTGCGTGTTGAACTCGCTCGGATAGAAATAGTCCAATCCGAACTCCTCGTAGATCATTTGCAGGACGTGCTCCTTGGTCTTCTCCACGTCGTCCCGTGTCTGGTACCGAGGCTTGGTGAACACGGCTTCTAACCGTTCCACCGTCCGATCGTCAATGACACCGCGTTCCTTCGCCTGTTTCAGTTCCTGCTCGTCCATGCTACCGACCACGTCCTGTAACAGTTGCTGCCGGGTCCGGGTATCCATCTCGGTCGGGTCGATCATTCCCGCCATCTCACCGGCTTCCACGTTCTGCCGCTGCCGTTTCGCAGCCAGTGCAAAGAACTTGTTGAACAGTTCGTCCGAGAAATGGATATCCTTGTTCACCCGGCCACCTTTCAGGATGCGTTGAATCGTCTTATTGTTCCGGTCATCCTCCCATAACTGGATTTCGATACGTTTCCCGTGCTGGTTCGTGGTCTTCACCGCTCCAATCTGCTGTGCATCTGTCATAGTATCCGCTCCCGGACCTGTTCCCCGAACATCCGTTCCAAGCCGACGACCGTGATAAGAAGGGCCAACAATAGGAGGCCGGCGACCAACGAGTTGTTCGCAATCATCCGTGTCACGATCCGGGTATCATCCACGTACGGAATGTACGGCCGGCGTTCCACCGCTAACTGGAAACTGTCCCCATCCGTCAGACTCCCGAGATCGACCACGGTCTCCCCGATTTCGTCCCCGCACTCCACTTCCTTCGACTCGTTCGTCGCAATCACGAAGGCATCCACCACCTGGACGCAGTCAAACTTCTGTGTCTCGAACTTAACCTTGTCCCGTTGTACCGGGGACGTACCTTGAATATCCCATACGTACAGTTCGTTGCCGGAGGAGATGTTCCGCGTCCCCAGGAACTCCACATCCGCCACCGGGACCGTGAAGTCTACGGACACGGTTACGTCACTGTTCGCAGAAATATTGGATACGTTCAACGTGTAATCCCCCTCCACGAAATCCTGTGTGTCGATAACATCCCCATCAAGTGTGGCGGTCAAGTCCGAGGCTTCCAGAATATTCAGGCTGATCTGTGCTTCCTCACTGATTTCCAGGTCATACGGATTCTCGAACGTGGCATTAATCGTTTCCTCATCGTCCTTGTCCGCCCAGTAATGGTCGGGCTGGAACCGTTCGGTTTCAATGTCGATGGCCGGGGTAGAGAACTCGATGAACACGGTTTCGTTCGTTTCCCGTGGCAGGTCAAAGCTGACCGGGATGTACGGGCCTTGACTGTCGAACCGGAGGTCGGCCAGAATCTCTTTACTGGTGGTATCTCCAACCGTGATTCGGCGGTCGCTGCTGACCACGATCTCACTGGCTTCCAACGGCATCCGGATCTTCTCCGATACCTCTAACGCAAAGTCGTCGTTAAAGTTCTGGAACAGCAACCCTTTCCGCCAGTTAATCCGTTTCGTCCGGGTGACCGGAGCGTTCAGGATGACGTTGTCCTCATCAATCTGTAACGGTTCACCCCGGACCACTTCCAGTTCATGGTCCGTCCGGTGGTTGACTGTCGGAACAATCCATTCCGCCCGGTCCACATCCCCATCACTGTTCGTGTCCAGTGTTTCAAACTCGTAGTCCGCGTCGTTGGTGACATCCGTCCCGTTCTCGTACAGTTTGACCTCACTGATCCGTTCCGGTTCCGGCAGGTCTTGGAACGCATCCAGGTCCACGAAGTCGGTAGGGCCACGCGGCGTCATATTGTACTCGAAATACTGGATTTCCCGGTCATCCACCGTGGTAAAGTTCGACTGGTTGACGGACAGGTTCTGCACGTCGTAACTGAAATCGTACGTGGGCCGAGTGTTCGCACTGATCGACCGGCGGAACGTTAACTCGCCGGCCGACCCGTTCACCGCGTGGGTGATACTGGATCCGCCCTGTGTCTCCAACGTGGTGGACCCGGTACGGATATCGGTCGGAACCGATGTCACCACCTGCCCGTTCACGAAATCGGTGTTGGACGGGTTTTCCACGTCGTATTCCCGGGTGAACGGGATGTCACTGAATATGTCGGCAGAGCCTTGCGTGGTGTCCACGATCGACACGTCGTATAACTGGTAGATGAACGTGGAACTGTTCCGGTCGGTGCCGCCTTCCGTGTCGTTTACCCATACGTCCACATCCCACGTCCCGGAGTCCTCGGTAGCAACCGATAATGAGTGGTTGTATTCGTACGTACCGGCTTCCTCGCCGTCCACGGTAATATTATCCTTTATGCGTGACATATTCTGGTTCTTGACCTCGACGTTGCCGGCCGGGTCGGTCAGGTTGAGTAGGACCGCGTCGATATCATCTCGGCCGTCCTCATCCGTCACGTTCACCCGGACGTGGACCGTGTTGTTGTAGTCAATCCGGGTCTTCCGGTCGTACGTCTGGTTCCACACCACGATATCGTGGACCTCCGGGAAGAAGTCTGCCATAAACGTGTCGGTCGCCGTAGACACCGTGTTCCCGGACGTGTCATTGTAGTAAATCTTCCACCCGACCAGGCTTTTCGCGGTCAACCCGATGTTCTCTGTGCGTTTCCGCCACGAAAAGTTGCTCCACAGCCACGTATCCTGATCGGTGTCCATGTGCTTCGGGGAGACATAGTTGCTGTAGTACGAGTAAATCTTGTTGTCATCGTTGTTCGTGATGTACCACAGTCCTTCATCCGGCCGGAGATGAAGGCCACGCGGATTATCCACTTCGCTGATACTGTCACTGGTCCCGGTATACGTCCAGTCCTGATCGTACTTGTACACGGTGTCCGTCGTCCAGCCCACGGCGTACCATGCTTGCTGGTCGGGACGGGGCCACACGTTCATCATCTCGTTGTCTTCACTGCCGACATCATACCGGTTCCCCGTGTACGTCCAGTTCTCGTAGAACTCGAATACGTCATCGTGCTGCTTGTATTCTACAACCGCCCACCGCTCCGTGTCCTCGTTGTACCCGAACCCGTACGTATCTGCCACGGTAACATCCGGACTGATTGGCGTCCCATGTGACAGGTTGTGCCGTGTCCCCGTGTATGTCCATGTATCCGTGTACTCGTACACCCACTCGTTCCCGGTCAACAGGTACCAGGTACTGTCGTGGTGCCACAGGTCTACCGGGGCCGGATCCTCGTTCCCTATGTTGTGCATCGTCCCGGTATACGTCCAGTTCGCGTAGTACACGTACACGTTGTCCCCGTCATCCCCGACCTTGTACCACCGGTCTTCACCGGGATGGAAATGGATGCCACGCGGCTGCGTGTTCTGTTGTGATACGTCGAACGTGTCCCCGGTATGGTCCCCGAGATCCGCCGGGGGTGGCGTGGTCTTGTTACTCCACGACCCGGATTCGTTCGTGGACAGGATTGCATTATCCAGTCGGAGATTGTCCTTGGCCTGTGCCGCCAGCGTGGTCGCATCGTACATATCCGTTAGTTCGGGATTGTTCTGGTTCCGGGTACTTGGGCGTTCCGTGTCCACCGTGAACTGTTGTGTCCCGGTCTTACTCCACTGCCCTTCCGCGTCCTTCCCCCATACCCGGTACCCGGCTGTACTCCGGAAACTGGTGTTTAACCAGGTGAACGTGGACCGGACCCACTGATTAGCAATGTTTTCAAAGATGTTCGGTGAGTCGTACACCGGGTTGACCCGGAGTTCGTCCAAGACACCGGACACGTTCCCCCCAAACCAGCTTCCCTTGAACTCGATATCCTCCACTTCGCTGGCGGAGTCGATGTTGTACGTCCCCTTGGAATCCCCGTCAAGGAAGATTTCCACCTGGTTACTGTCAAAGTCCAGATCCAGATATACGTCGATCGACTTGTTGACCTGCCAGTAGTTCGAGGCCACCGTGGACGTAGACGTGCCAACCCATTCCACGTCGTGGGAACTGTAATAGAACTCCAATGAGCCGAACGTGCTCCCACCATCCCGGAGATCAATTTCGGTGAGATCATTGCTGTCGGACGTGTCACTGGTCAGGTTCAGTTGGAACGCGACATCGCCCGTGGTGTTGATGAACGAGGAGTAGACGTTCGGTTCGTCAGGTGACTCAAGATTCTCCCAGTACACTCCGTACCGTCCGGAAATCGACGTGTTTGAAGCGTTGAACCAATCCGGGTCTTGGTTCGAGGGGAACCGCCAGTCACTGATATCGCCGTCTTCAAACCCGTCGTGGTACGCGGCCGTCTTGTTCTCCCACGTCCCGGTTTCGTTGGTGGCTACCTGGAACTGATACGCTCCCGTTCCATCATCCTTACCCTCCACAGTGAGGTTGACCGATCCGTTTTTCCGGACCAAGTTCTGTGACGTGTTATCCGCCAGGTTCTGGTACTGTGGCGGGGTGTTATCCCCCTGTAACGTTACTGTGTCCACGGTCGGACTGCTGCCGTTCATCAGTGACAGGTTGTACCGGATGTACTGTGCGGCCGCTTCCAGCCCGTCCAAGGACCGGGTTTCCTCGCCCGGCCCCAAGAAGGTGAACGTCTGTGAGTCCGCAACCGTTGAAAAGTCGTCGGTACTGGTTTCGACCGTGATGTTGACGTGGCTGTCACCGGGGACGGATACATCGGTATCCAGTTCGTACCAGTACGTGGACTGGCCGGCATCAAATGTTTTGGACTGGTAGGCTCCGGACGGATAACTGACGTTCCGGTAATACTTGTCGAACCGGTTGGCGTTCTTCCCCCACAGCCACCAGTATGTATCCCCTTCCAGTAATGTACGTGGCTCGCTTTGCTGGTTGCTGATATCGTACGTGTTGTCCGCGTTCCCGGAAATCGCAAAGATGTATTCCACGATCTGGTTGGACCCAGCATCCAGGACTTGCCACCGGTCGTTCCCGGTGCCGGGGATAATCCATTTGTAGATATCGGCCGGGTTGTTCAAGTCGTCTACCAGTGTGGTTCCACTGGAAAACCCGGAGTCGGTTTCCACGATCTGTCCTTGCAGGTAGTCCGCCAGGTACCAGTTCCCGGTGCTTTCCTCCTTGTAGAACCCGCGTAACCCGCTCATCTTGACCCCGACCTGGCTTTCTTCCAAACTGTAGATGGTGTCCGCGTTCCAGTTCGAGTCGAACTGGACGACCCCGTCGTTGTCCGGGGCCGCTCCGATCACGTAGATATCGCCGTTCCCGCTGTCCCGGTACACGTCCATCGGAGAGTTAATCCATGATGTTACCCCGTGCGACTCAATAAAGGACCAGTTCTTGTGGTGGTATACGTCGATTTCTCCATTCAACGTGTCCGCCACGTACACCCGGCCGTTCGACCCGTTGTACAGTCCTTGGACTTCACCGGACTGGTCGAACGGGTCGTCGAGCTTGGTATCGGTGTAGTCCCAGTCCTCGATGATTTTCAGGTCCGGGTCGCCGGTTGCGTTGTAGAACGTGCCTTCGTTCCAGTCGCTTTCACTGTCTACGGTGAACGAGACACCGGCTGCCACGGACAGTACAGTGAACAGGGACAGGAAGAACACAGCAAGCTTCTTCATACCGTACAGGTTACCTCCGCTGCCTTAAAAAAATACTGTTTGACGGGGTGGAACACCGGGATTTAGCTTACGTCGATACGTTCATATCCGTCCCCGTACCACAGGGCAAACCCGTGAGCCATGACCAGGAGCAGGGCCACACCGAAGTACCAGTGGTCGATGAACGCTCGGCGGAACGTGTCCACATCGGTTGGGAACAGGTCGAACAGAACGATATCTGTCATGGTGAACCCGGATACGTACGAGGCCAGCCCCCCGCCCACGATGAGGGCGGCCGTGAACACGGTGGCGTACGGGTAACGCATACACCGGTATTACGTGGTTCTCCTACTTATAGGTGTTGTCGAACCGGGATTCCAGTCGTTCGTACTCCTCCTTGATCTCCCGCCGTTTCAGGATGATGGTGGCCGCCACCGCTAACGCGATAAACGCGATAAGCCCGCCGAACGCCGATCCAAGGATTTGTTCAATCCGGCGTTTCGCCAGCTCCGTGTCGCTGACTTCCCGGTACCGGTTCTTGTAGCAGGTAACCGTATCGTTCTTGAACAGGTCGCCTTCCTCACTGTCCGGACACGGGTCACCGATAATGATTTGCGGCCCGTCCGCCGGGGAGTCCCCTTTATGGCCGCCGTACCGGACTTCGTACTCGGAGAAACTGGGGATGCGGAGTCGGAAGAAGTCCGGCCGACTGTTCCCATCCGTATCCGTCATACAGGCTCCCCAGTCCTGGCTGCCGATCGTGGCGGTAGCCTCCTCCGGTGGCTGCTCCGTGTTACAGTCCGCGTACTCTTTCGGTGTGAACTCGTTGTGGTTGAACGAGTTGTTGTAGAGGACACGGACGAACCCGCCCCAGTCGGTTTCGTTGTCGTCGATCGTGGTGTTCGCCCACACATCGTTGAACCGGACTTTTTCTGTGATATTGTTGTACTGGTGCTGCTCCCACCACTCTTTCCGTTCCCCGATGACCACGTCCGCCAGGTCTTGGACGAACTCGTCGTTGATCGCATCCCCGTGGTCCGTCCACAGCCGGGTGTTACTAAATGTTTGGCCGTCCACTGTAATCAGTTTCCAGCCGCAGTCCCGGCAACTGCCGTACTCGGCAGGGCTGGATGTCTTGGTCGTGTTCACGTCCGTCCACGTAATATCGGTGACCCGGTTTGTCACGTTCAACGTCTGGACAATCGTCTGGTTGTACACCGTGTTGTACGCTTCCGGGTCGGTATGCCACTGTTTCGTGGTCGGGAGGAAGTCCCCACGGAGCCCGGTATCCAGCGTGGTCCCGGTACCGGTGTCCAGCTTGGTGACGTTGGAGCCGCCGGTTGTTACGGTTTCTCCGAAGCTGTGGTGCGTCCAGTTCAGGTAGAACGATTCGATACTGCCGGTGTTGTTCGCCGTATCGTTCTTCATAATCCGTTGCAGGGAAATGTTCACGTCACTGTCCATTGTCTCGTAGTCGGTGTCCGTCACGTTGAAATACAGTTCCCGGGTGTCGTTCATGCCGGCCGTGTCGAACACGGTCAGGTTCCCGTTCCGGTTCAACTCGTCGTTGATGTCGATAACCCGTTCTCCATCCCCGGAGCTGATGCTTCGGGTCTCCCCGTCGAACGTGATGTGGTCCAGGTCGTTGGTGTTGTCGTAGTCCGTCAGGTTTACCCGGAGTGACACGTTCACGTCACCACCGATATCGTGGACTTGGACGGTGACGTTCTGGATTCGCGGACTCTTGTTATCCGTGATACTGGTGTCCATGAACAGGCTGTCCAGTACGTTCCGGATCCATGACACGGTTCGGTCAGTGGTCGCTGTTACCCCGGTGGAGTCGGTGGCCTCCCGGATGACTGTGGTCGTCCGGTCCACCACCCCGTCCATGATACCGTTCTGTGTGACTGTCCGGGTTCGGTCAGTGATACGGCGTACTGCATCCCGGGTCACCGTTGGCTGTGTGACGGTACGCAACGCTTTGTACACCACGCCCACACCATCCTCTGTCGTGGCACGTTCCGTTACGGTCTCGGTCAGCCGCCGGTACTCGTTCGTGGCATCTCCCATCACACCGGGTTGCTGGATGCGACGGGTGACATCAATGATGCGTCCGGCCGTATCCCGGAACAGGCCGGGCATGGTCACCTCCCGGACAGGGAAGAACGACCGTGCCGCGATACGGTTGTTGGTGTGCCGGCCACAGTAGTCTGTAATCTCCCACTGGGCCAGTGACCGGTTATACAACGCCGGTTCATCAATCACGCCGTGCATCGGCTGCCGGAAGCTGCCATCACTGTCATCATACTGGATGCCGATTGTGAGCGGTGCTTCAAACCCGAGGTAGGGGCTGTTCGTGTTCTTCGTGGCGTCTACTTCGGTGCCGTTGACGAAGGCAGAGATGTGGGTGCCGTTCCACCGTGCGGCGACACAGGTCCACTGGTTTGGCGGTACATCCCCGCCCTCAGCCTTTATCTTGGAAAATGTGTCGTCCGTGTACTGTACATACAGATTGTTTTCCCGGTTGGTGGCACTGCCGTCCCGGGTCGTCATGTACAGGCCGCCGTTCGAGAAGTCCCGCTGATGGGACATGATGCTGTGGGCGTTGTTGTCGTTATCGCGTTTAACCCATGCCAGCATCGTGTACTGCTCGGCGAGAGAGAGTGAATCACTGTCGGGTACGTTCACGTAGTCATCGCTGCCGTCAAACTGCCGGGCTTGCTCCAACCAGCCGGTTGCATTGCGGGTCCACAGTAACTCGCCGTCGTTCCCATCGAACACGTCCTCCGCCGTCTTGTCCTTTTCAAAGTCCAGATTGTCCACGTACAACGTAGACCGGTCCAAGGCGTTGGCCTGCACACTCAGATCCACCCGGTTAATCTCGTCCATGTTCGTGGCGAAATCGAACGTGTTCACCGTTCCATCAAACCGGATTGTGACCTCGTTCGCATCCATGTTCAGGTCAAAGTCAACGGTAAAGTTTTGGCCGTTTAACTCGCTTTTATCCGAATACGACTTAATCAGTTTCCCGTTCCATTCCACGTACGCATTACTGGTACAGCACTCGCCCTCTATCCGGAAGGTGCCGATAGACTGGTTGGTGCTGTTCATCAACCGGATGCTTGTCTGTGTCGCCGTATTCCCTGAATCCCAATCGTACTGCATCCACAGCTTCAACCGGTCCTCAGTCAGCCTTACCGGTCCCCGTACCCGGTGATCCCGGATACTTGTTGATGTTCCTGACACGGTTAACTTCCCGGTGTACGACCCGTTGAGAACCGTACCGGTTTGAGCGGAGAAACTGCCCTGGCTTTTCACCGTATCCCATTCGTCGGTGTCCCCGTCCTCGAAATCCTCATACCGCACATCCCCTACCACGGTATCCGTCTGATCGAACGTCCAGTACCCGGTCAGGTTATCCGTTGGGAACGGGAGTTCCCCGTCCTTTACCTTCACCTGGTCGTCTACGTCCCGGAACCAGGTCGTTGTCCGGTCACTGACCATGTTGACGATACCCTGATCTTGTACTGTGCGGGTCACGTCGATGGTGCGGACGGCCGTATCCCTGAACACGCCGACCGCCGTGGTATCCCGGAATACGTCAACGGTGCGTGCGGCCGCATCCCGTGTTGTCGGCTGGTCGGATACGCTGCGGATGACCGTGGTCGTCCGGTCTACGGTATCCCGGAACACGGCTCCGTCCTGTGATTCGCGGATCCATGTTGCTGTCCGGTCGGCCGTGTCACCGAACACCCCGGCTGCCGTAGTGTCCCGGACCACGTCTGTTACCCGTTCAACCGTTGACCGGGCTACACCGGTCTCTGTCACCTCTCGGATAACCTCCGTGATACGCTGTACTGCGTTCCGTGACAGAGCGGCGGCACTGGCGTCCCGGATCACCGTGATGGTACGGTCCATCCGGTCAAGGAACGAATCACCGTCCTGTGCTTCCCGGATAACATCGGTATCCCGGTCAGTGCTGTCACCGGTATTCGTGCCTTCTTGGACGCTGCGTTCAAACTCGCGGGACGAACTTACGTACAGCGTGTTATCATATATTTCCGGGGACGTGCTGTGGTCCTTCGTCCATATATCGTACTCCCACGTAATGTTCTCGAACTTGTCGAAGTTCGTGGTGAAGGACACGTTGTACGTCCCGGTCTGTGTCAGGCGGGTGGTCTCCTCTTTGATCGAATCGTTGTTCTCATCCAGCGTCTTCATCGTCAGATTGATACCGGTATTGTCCGGGATCTTGGACACGTTGACCTCAAAATTCTTGAACTGGTATTCTTGGTCATACCGGATAACATCGCGTGACCAGTTCGCCACAAAAAGCGAATCGTTCCCCTCAACCGTTGTACTGTCAACGGACGGGGAGCTTCCCTTGGTCATGTCATACTTGAACCGGATATCGTTTGTCGGGAATGTCAGTTCGTTCAGGTCGTACGTGTTCGTCCCGTCCGACAGCTCGGAGTTGCTGATTGTCTGTGACTGGTTGACCGTCGCAAAGTTATCGTGCGAAGTCTCGACCGTCAGATCCACGGTGGAGCCGCTTGGACGGTTCAACCCACCGACCGTGACATTCTGCCAAACCTGCTCTGTGCTGGATGAAAACGTTTTCGACGTGTACGACCCGGGACTATCAACCTGTGTGGCGGAGATATCGCCGTACGTCCACACCGGCTGCAACGCAGAATCCGTCCCCCAGTTAGCTTCGTTTTCCCGGTCTCCGTACGTGTCATCCCATCCGGTTTCCACGTCGATGTACGTGCTGCTGGACTGCGTATTCCGGTAGTCCCTGTTCCCGGTACTGTGTGTACAGCACCCGGTTTCCACTGCCAGCAGGTATGTGCCGGAGGAGACATCGCTGAATGATGTTCCAGACGTGGTTTTCACCGGGCTGCTACTGAAATCACTGAGGTCACCGCCGCTGGAATCCCAATTACTGTACAGTTCAGTAGTGCCGATACTGTCCCCATACACGGTGAAACTCAATGTTTCCACGTCTTGGTTGACGGTGATGACCACGCCGTGACTGGAATACCCGTCATCTGTCCCGGAACTGTCTGACGTGACGGAGGAGGAGGACTGAGTCAGTTCCAAGCCACCGCTGACGACACGGGTGTTACTGAACGTGCCTTCATTCCAGTCACTATCCGTTGATACCTCGAAGGCGGCTCCGGACCCGGTAATATATGTGACGAACCGGTGATCCGGGTTGATACCGAGCCCGTCGATGTTGAAGTCGTCGTACGTGTACGTGGCTTCAATAGTATGTTCCGTGTCAGCAGGAATCTCCACTTTATACGTGGCCACCTGCCAGTCCCCGGTATCCTCCACAATCATCTCCCGGTTGACCCCGGCCTGTTCCAGTTCCTGCTTCGTCACCGTGTACGGGATACCGACCTGTTCATGGGTGGCACCGTTGAAGTTTACGTCCTGTAACGTGGACAGGTCGTTGTACAAGAAGGTGACGTTTACCGTCTTCCGGTCTCGGAACCGGTTGTCGTACGTGGCCGCCTGTGCAATCGTGTTATCCCCGACTTCCTGTGCATCGACCTGGACTACTGGCTTCGCAGGACGTTCCCCGCTGAACACGTCCTCGGTCGTCCATACCACGCTGTCGTTGTACAGGACATCGTACTCGATAAGCAGGTGTTCGTAGTCGCTTGACACGGTGATGTTGAACGATACATTACCGTCCACCAGTGATGTGTTGAACACGTCTTCCTTCTCGGGTATGTGGTGAGCCGTAGTGGAGTCACTGAACCCGAACTGGTTACCCGGATATGTGCTGTGGCTGGTGTCCCCGCCAAGGACCGCGTCCAGATCGTTGTTCGGGTACGGTTCGTTTGTGTACGTGGTGTACAGGACTTGGAGGAACAGTTGGGCACCGACATCCGCCCATTCGTCCTCGTTGAACTCTTGGAGACTGTACGTGAAATCATCCAGGTTACCGTGCAGTTCGGACGGGACGAACACGTCCTGCGGGTCCAGTGATTGCTCCATATATTCGTTCGTGAACGTGACATGAGACTCGTTGAACGACGCATTAACTCCGTCAAACTGTAAGGCGTCCACGTTCACTTGGATACCGGACGCTGCCCCGGCAAACACCAAGAACAATGCGGCCAACGTCAGGACTTTGTAGCGGGTCATTGAATCTCACTCAATTTAATTTGTAGATCATGGTTTGTATCTGTCGTGTTTGCGAACGTGCCCGTGTAGTTCCATTTGCTGACCACGGTGAACGACATGTTTTCCGAGTTCTCGTTCCCTGCCGTGTCGTTGGCGATCGCTTCAAATTCCCATTCTCCGATGTTCGCCGCACTGATTTCCGGGAGCAGTTCCTTGATATACGTGATGCCGCTGTCCAGTGCCATGTCCAGCAGCCGGGATTCCCCGTCCGGACTGGTGACGTTCGCCTGCACCGTGTCGATACTGCCATCCTGTGATTCGGCATCCGCCGTCAGGTTCGTGGTGAAGTCCATCCCGATAGGGTCCGGGTCCACGTTCAGGTTCGACACGGTGACCTGATCTTCGCTGACCGTGACCGTCCAATTATTTGTGTTGGTCGCGGTCACACCGAATCGGTCGTACAGTTTCACGTTCCAGGTAAACGTCTGCGGCAACGTGTACGGGTAGCCGGTGGCCGTGTCATGTGTCAGGTTGACACTGCTGACCGTCCACGTACTGGTTTCATCGGTGGATGTCCCGTTCACGTTGACACGGGCGTACTGAGCATCCTGCACGTTGACACTGTGGCTGGTTGTCCCGCCGGACAGTTTGAACACGTCATTGTCCTTGACCGTGGCAAAGTTGTCGTCACTGACCTCGACCTCCGCCCAGGCATCGGTGTTGGCCGGGACCGTACTTGTCGTATCCAATGTCTTCCACGTTGCAGACTGTTCGGCATCAAACGTTTTCGACGTATAATTCCCGTTAAACGTTCCATCACGCCCCCATCGGTACAGTTCCTTGACTTCGGACGGGGAAAGCGTTTTGTCCAGTATCATCGCTTCATCTATGTCGGCGGATGCTCGGCCATTGCCGTTGTGCCGGACGCCGATATGGACATCACCCGTGTCACTCGGGTTATTGGTATCGCCGGTTATACTGTTTTTCAGTTCTCCATCCACGTAGATGGATACGTTCCCTGTTGAGGCATCCCGTGTTCCTACGAACAGATGCCAGTTCCCGTCATTGTACGTGTTCGAGGTGGATACCAGGTTGTTTCCGCACGTAGCCCCTCCGCTATCCGCTGTAGTCATCTGTACAACCCCCTTCGATGCTCCGCACGCCCCCATCATCAACGAGTATTCCACCATATTGCTCTCTCCACTGTTTGCCTTTGACACAAAGCCCTCATCCCCTCCATCAGTTGTTTTCACCCACGCCGCTACGGTGACCGTGTCACTGATGGATAACTGGCTGTCATGGCTTATCTCAACATCGTCATCATCACTCGAATCAAACGTGAACGCATTCGTCCCAAATACTCCTTCACTACCGCGTGAAACACTGTTTTGGACCGTCCCGTGATGGCTGTTACCACTGTAATCCTGTGCATCTCCGGATGTACGGTCCAACCGCCAGAACCCGGCCAAGTTACTTGAAAACGTGTCATTCACATACCCGATACCCAGTTGGCCGCTGTTGTTATCCCGGTCAGCACTGGTTCCGTTGTGGCTTCCTTCGTTCCAGTCGCCCTGTGTGAACGTGTCCCACGGCGTGTTCTGTGTGAACGTCAGGTAGTCATTGGTAATCGTGGCCACCGAATCGTTTTTCAACCCGGATGTCAGGGTATCCTGTTTCTCCCACCGGGACGCGGACGCATTGTACGTCACGTTCACCCAGTCCACTGACGGGGATTCACCATTCCCGTTCGCGGTCAGGTTAATCCGGTACTTCAACCCGTTCCCCGTCGGGACATCTGATAAACTGGTGTACCAGTCGTTGCCGTTGTCACTGTACTCGTACTCGGTGGATGCTCCGGACGGGACATCCTCACTGAATGATACACTGTCCCAGTACCCGGTGCCGTTGTTGGTTACGTTCTCGAACCGGGACTCGTAGCTTCCACGGTCTTTTGGCTCCGAATCGAAGCCCCAGTACGTCACCAGCACCGAGTTGTATTTGACGTTCGTGGTACTGGATGTGACGATATTCGTCCATTCAATGTCGAACGATCCATCCGTGATACTGCTGACGTATCCGGTGTCACTTCCCAACTTGTTCCCGTTTGCATCAGAGTATAGCAGGTGGAGGGCTTCGTTTGCTCGGCTGCCAGCGTGGTGGCCGTTCACACTGTTGGAGTGTGAGGAGAATCCCATTGCCCGTTGCGTGGCCCGGGTGGTGTTCCCCATTCCGAACATCCAGCCGTGGTGGTTGTCCCCGTTGTTCCCGCCGCTGGTCCCTTCCACGTCGATACCGCTGATGGTGTTGGACATGGCGAACGACACGTCATCGAGTTCGCCGTTCGTCTGCACGGTCTGTGTCCCGGTACTGGTCGGTGTGGTCGTGTGCCCGACCTCTGGCGTCGCATCCGCTCCGACCGCTGCATAGATGGATATTTCGCCTTCGGAAACCGATGTGAAGTCCAGGTCGAACCCGTTACTGGTGAATGATTGCAGCGAGGCATCCACCCGGTCAGTGATCCCGCCCTTGCTCTGCTGGTGGAGCAGGTCCAGTACCTGGCTGTCGCTGGATGTGAAGACGTGGTCGTCAATGTTGTTACTGTACATGGAGACACCCATCGCCCGTTCCATGATATGGGTACTGTTCTCCGCCGCCCATCCCAACGCCCATCCGTTGTCGTTCCCGTCCTGCACACTGTTGTCCATCGTGGTCAACCGGGGTGTGGACGCCAGTGCCACAAAGTTGGGCTGGAACCCGGTACTCACTGATTTCGTTCCGGTACTGGTCGGGTTACTGAAGTAGCCGACATCCACGTTATCCGTTCCAAAGTCGTACGCCTTGTACGTGACATAGTTCTGCTGCTGGACCGCGTCAAAGTTGACGGTGAACCCGGAGCTACTGGTATCGGAGACACTGGCGGATATATACCCTTGTATCCCGTTCCCGTCGTTCGGGGTAATCACTTGGTAGATGGAGTGGCTGCTGCTGCCAGCGGTGGCCTGTCCGTTCGTACTGGACGATCCGGACCCGACCGTCAACGCCACCTCGTTACACGGATCCTGTGTACAGTCTGCGAACCCGTGACCCCATCCCCATTCACGGCCACCGTAACTGGTGTCCGTATCAAAGTTCTCGTTCGTAGACGTGACCCGGAACACAACAAGGTCCGGTTCAAACCCGGTGGTAATCGTCTTTGTCCCGGTACTTGACGGGGACTGGAAATACCCGTAATCCGTCTGCATCCCGCCCTGGATGGATAGTTCCCCGCCGCTGGAACTGGTGCTGTTGAAACTACCGCTGTCCCATTCGGAACCGTCATTGGTCACCCAGTTCTGTGTCTTGTTCCGAGTACCTTCAATCCAGAGTTCCGCCCGATCCACCCACGACGTGTACCACGCCGGAGTAAAATCATGATCTACCGGGTTGGATACCGAGGAAGCGTTTGCCGGACTGTTCAACGTCATGTTCGGAGCCGGGACATCATCGGAGTACACGGTGAACCCGTTGACTTTCGGAGCATCATCGCCGTTGGACATATTCACGGTAAACTTCCAGTTCTGGTATTTCCCGATACTGGTGGAATAGTTGTTGACACCTGCTGTATTCACGTCTAATACCTCCGTTTCCTGTGTCACGTTATCACCATCCAGTCCCTCGACCACCATGTCGATGTCGCTGTTGGCTGGGAGACTGGCCACATCTACCTCGATGTTATCCAGTGCTTCGCCACCCGCTCCTAACCGTTGCACCGGACTTATCCAGCTTCCCCGGGTGCCGCCCTCCGTATTGTAAATGACCACGTCAGCAGGAGCGTTACTCTCACCGACCGCGAAGTAATCGCCATCCGGATGCCAGTGCATATTCCGGACATCGTTCGAGTCAAACACGTCCAGCGTGGTTTCCACACCCCAGTCTGAGGTCCGGCGAACCACGACATCTGAACCGTTCCCATACGCAAACAGGCTTTCATCCGGACTCCACGCCCCACCAATCATGGTGCTTGACGGTTCATCGAACGATGCGGATTTGTTCCAGTCACTGGTTTCGTGCACGTAGACCACAGTGTTGGAACCGTCGATACTCAGGATGTAGTTGTCGTTCGGGGAGAACTGTGCGAAATTAGCCAGTCCACCTGTTTCACTTATCGTCTGGATTTCCGACCAGTCACTGGTCTGGTGGACGTGCAAGTTCCCATCGTTTCCACCACTTAATGCAACCCACGCCCCGTCATTACTCCACGTTAACGTGTTCAACGTGGACGTAGCCGAGTTCAGCGTGGTAACCGACCCCCACGTACCGGAGTTCACTACTTGAACATCATTATTGTGGCCTCCATATCCAAGATACTGGCCGTCCCCGCTCCATCCGATCACTTCGTGCCGGTGCGTTCCACCATCCAGTGTCGTGTTCTGCGACCATCCACCACCAACATTGAATACACGGGCGTTATCCGCATTGGCATCGGTAAACGCATACAGCTTGGAATCCGGACTCCACTCAGCTTCCTTCCGGACATCCGAGCCGGACAACGTAACGGTGTTCGTCCAGTTACTCACCCAATAAATATACGATTCGTGGTTTTGGCGGTATCCGGTGAAACCGAGATATTTTCCGTTCGGACTGAACGTGACACCGGACGTACTACCGGATGAGGCATCGGCCAGCGTCGTATTTACCGTTGCCGGAGTTCCAGCGGATGCCAGTTCAAGGGTTCCGCTGCTGGCAATAGTATCGTTGAACGTTCCGGCATCCCAGTCGGACTGGCTGGACACCGTGTAACTGGCAGCAGATCCGAGGACGTACCCGTAATACTCGTAGTCATTGTTCATGGAGAACACGCCGTCCGTGTCGCTTTCCGTGTACGTTACGGTCAGCTCCTGTTCGGTATCCGCCGGGATGGACACGTTGTAGCACGCTGTCTTGTACTGAGTGATGTTGTCCACCCGGTAGTCCGTTATACCGGCAGCATCCAGTTCCGGGGTGACATCGTTCTCATAGTCCATGTCACACGTCTTGTACTGGTTGCCACCAAAATCGACATCGGTGATTGTAGTGCCGGGTTCATGCACCAGAAACAGTTGTTTCCAGTCCCGTTCACTCGTATGCAGTCGATCAACGGTGACGGTGTGCTGTTGCCGGTTCCCCGGCAATGCCTGTGCTTCTCCGAACACCGGGAGTTTATCCAACGGGTCGTCCGAGTAGATATCCCGGTACGTTTCAAACGTTCTCCGTGTCGTCCCGTTAGCGGCGGATACGTCCGCCTCGACCGAGTACTCGATGATAAGATGGTTCCGGTGCGTGGAAGCAGTAGCTGTCACTGATACGTTATCCACATCGTCCACGTACTCGCCGTCGTACAGCGTTCCCTTGGTCTTGCCCTTCTTCACATCCAGCTTTCCGTTAATCTTCCGCCCGGTCAACACGTTGGGAGCGGTATCATTGGTTTTCTCCCATTCGCTCTGGAAGTCTAACTGGGTACTGTTCTCCTTGACAGTAGTAGAATAGGTCCACGCCTTCAACCCCGGATGGAGTTCGTCCGGGTAGGTCGCGTTCTTGTACGGGATGCTCAGGTTCAGGTAGTCGGCGGTGAACCGGACACTGTCATCCTCAAATGTCCGGTTAATCCCCTGTTCCTCGAACCCGTCCACCAGGAAGGCGTTGGCGGCGGTCACCGTGAACAGGAACAGGAGGAGAACAGCACCGAGTTTTTTAAACTGCATAACTGTATCTTCCTTTCGCTGGTATTAAAAATTACCGTCTACAGGCCCTCCGTTTAGTTGTTGGCCAGACTGACTTCCGTCCAGTTCACGGTCAATTTGTCGTCCGCTAACAGGTCCACGGACTGGAACGTGTTCATCGCCACGGCCGTACTTGCGTCGTTCGTGGAATCCCAGTTCAGACACGTCTTCTGTACGCTGTTATGGGAGCTGGTGGCGGTGAATGTGTTCCATGCACTGTAGTTCCCGGTCCCCAGTGTGATCGTGGTTCCGGTGGACCGTGATAGGCCGCCGGACGTGATTTCGGACTGGCATTTCGTGTCACTGGCGGAGGGTGATGTTCCGTCTGAGGACAGTGAGATGTGGATGGCGTCATCGGTTTCACTGGCTCCGGACGGCAGTAATGCGTCTGGACCGCCAGCACCGGCAAAGAAGTCGAGTCCTTGATTGAGGACGAGGTTCGAGCTTTCTTCCTGCATAATGGTCTCGTACGTGCCGTCATTGTCTGTATCCCGTTCCAGCGTGATCTCCACGTCGCCTACGTACTGTGTCCCAGTGTTCACCTCTCCGGTGTGGGCTACGTCGGTTTCGGCAGGGTCTGCGAACGGGCCGACCCCCAGGACTGGTGCCCCGGCTACCGTAACAGCAGCCACGGCAATCACTGAGAATACTACGGCGGTACGTTGTCCATCAAACATAGTATTATCGTGGACACCGCCGGTATTTAAACATTGTGATTTTTCGGGCGGTCGGCATGGGGAACGCACAAAAACGTTTTAAACCGGGAAATCCAACGGGTACACATGCGGAGACCCGTTTTTCTTATCCTTTTGATCGTGTTCTTGGCGGGTACCGTTGCCGGTGGGATGCGGATGCCGGCACAGACGGCGGACACCAATGATGATGTCGCTGCTTCGGTGGACCGGCCGTTCAAGAACCAGATGCGGCTGGCAGTCTACCAGTTCTCACACCGCCGGTCGTACCGGTGCTACCTGTTCCCCACGAAATACGAGTTAATGGATGTGGACCCGCCGCAGAACGAAGTTGTTATCGGTGACCGGTCCTGCCCCACGGTTTCACGGGCCGTCTTCCTCTTGGTCGCCGGGGTCGCCGGACTCGGTGTAATCCTGTACCGGAAACGCCGGGTTACCGGTACAGTTGCCGGGCAACGTACATCACGATCAACGGGGCGATCGTCAACGCCAGTCCCGCCACCAGCAAGGTCTGCGGGTCATAACTGACGCCTTGATCCGCCAGTTCCACTAAGACGTTCCAACTGTAGTGGCTGCCGATGTTCGGGTAGATGACGACCCCGGACAGGACCAGTGCGATTTCCTCGTTCTCCACTTGGCCGGGCGGGACAATCCCGGTAATCGCCAGTATCAGGTACCCGATGAGGAAGAACAGGCCGTAGAAGAACCCCATAACGATGCTGGCAGCGGTCAGTTCCGGCCACGCAAAGTAGTGCCACAGCGTCCACAGGAAGATGACCACGACCAAGGCGATGACCAGTGCCATTGTCGGCGGGATGCGGAGTCGGACGTGCAGCCAGTTCGACAGGTTCTTCAACATCCCGATCTTGTATATCTCCTCGAACGATGCCACGTACGCATGGTACATCAGGACGGCGGCGAAACTGGCCAGCCCGGTGAACACGAACGCCGAGGCACTGGCCGTGTATGGACTGTAAAACGGGCGGTACACAGAGGCCGTGACCACGCTGCCCTGAATCTTCATCAACTGCCCGGTCCAGAACGAGTAGATCAGGATACCGACACCGAGCCCGTGCAGTATCATCAGGATACCGAACCCGGGAATCGGTGACCGGAACCCGAGAGCGGTCTTCAACTCCCCGAAGTTCTCTGCTTCCCGGAGAGCGATCGCTGCAAAGAACAGACCGGCCAACGGGAAGATGACGAACGGGTTGACCGCTCCGTACTGGTTCCGGATCCCGGTGACACCGGCCGTAGCAATCAGGGAGAACATGAATACCCAAAAGATGATAAACGGCTGGATGCTGGTCGGCCAGGACGGGAACAAGTCCTTACTGGTATCCAGATTGCGTCGAAAAATGTGGCGTATACTGACCATACAAACAGTTTTTATATACTCCGGTATAAAGAAGTAACCCCGTCACCCCCTCCTACCCCCACCAATCATCGGTACTTTAATAACTGGATGCCGCCCAACGTGTTACTATGGCAGAAGCGTACGGGAAACTTCGCGGCCTGTCCTGTTCACAGAACGTGGACAATCCGCAGGACCAGAGCATGAGCTGCGATATCATGCTGGACAACGGTCATGCCGAAGTCGTAGAAGATGTCAGCGAGGTGGAGGTAGACGGCGATGTCCAACTCCTCCACAACTCGTATCTTGGCGAAACCCATGTCACCCCGAACGAAACCCTGTACGTAGCCGAACAACGCGGCAAACTGATGGTGAAACACCGCAACGACTTCATCGAACAGGAAACCGGGCTATCCGTACACCGAGGCTGACACCATGCCGGAGAAACAGTTCGACAATTTCAAAGATGCGGCCCGTGAGGGAGCGGCCGACGGCTGCCAAGAAATGGGTGGCGAAGTCGTGGAAAAAACCGAGGACACCGTGGCCTGCCGTGTTACCGGCGATGATGGACCGGTCACCTTTACAAACGAGTACCGGTACGACCTGACACAGTTTGAATAACCATGACACACCGCCCCGAAGACCGTATTAACCGGCTGACATCAGCCATCAAAGACCAGTGCGGGGAGATTCCGGACAAACGGAAATCCGTACAGTGCTTCTTACAGGCTCAGGACTTCGAGGAGGATATCAACGAGGTACTGCTTCCGGAACGACAACGCCACCGCCAGTCACAGCTCCGGCAGCAACAAGAGTTTGAAGACTTTGCTGACGAACTCGGTATGGACATCATCCAAAGCTGATCCCTGTATGAGTAACTTCCTGGACAAGCAACTATCGGGACTCCTACTAACGATTCTCGGAGCTATCATGTTCATCATACTGGATGCAACGGAACGGATGAAAGGAATCCCCCTCCTCTGGATCGACGCCGGGAACATAGCTGCACTTGTTCTTGCCGGTCTTCTTGTCGTTATCGGCCTACTGTACGCCTCCGGCATCCTGTAAAACGTGGTTGAACAAAAACCGGGTGGTTCTGTTCAATGCCATTATACACTACAGTATACTATCCGCTGTCCACTTGATGCAGTCGAACACACGCCCACCGGAAACACTGGTACCGGTATATAAGTACAACCCCCCGTACTTTCTTGTGGAGAATTGAAACCAGTACCACGAAATGCATGGACGTTACTGGCTGGTCGTATCCCGGTCGGCGTACGCACTGCCGATACCGAGATCCGGGGAAAACAGAACGATGAATACGGCTTCCGGCCGGGAGAACCCCAGGTTCCGTAGCCCTGTGTACCGTTCCCTGACGTGTTTAAACATGTTTATATTGTCTCCATGCTGTACTGGCCTTCTGACTTGAAGTTGTTGACCTTCTCCATCCGTTTCTTGATCTGGTCCTCGTCCAGCATCCCGTGCAGGTTGTCCAGTTCGTTCTGCATCGCTACCTTTCCGACCACTGCATCAATCTTCTCCAACTTGACACGGGCCGCGTTCTCGTACTGTGGATGGTTGGCGTCCACCAGTTCCCGGTTATGCAGGTTTAACAGGCTGTGCAGGGCGGCGTACCGGAGACCGTCGTACAGTTGCCGGAAAAAATTCATCTCCTCCGTGAACTTCGGTAGTTTCCGGATGGCTTCCTTCCACCCCTGCAACACTTCCTCCCCGTGTTCCTCCGCGAACTCGTATCCCACGATACGGGGATGGTCCTTCCAGTGGCCTTTAATCGCGTTGTACAGGGTGTCGTACAGTACCTTGATATCTGACCGGGACAGGTTATCCATACCGGCCTCGTTCATGCCCTGGATAATGTTCTCCCCGATATCCTCCTGTTCGTCCAACGAGTAACTGATCTCGATAGGCACGATTCGGAACAGGAGACCGCCATAGATTTTCCCGTCCACATCGTCCGGGACGCACGCCCCGACCATTGCGGCCTTTATATCCATATCCTCCACGGTCTCGTTCGCGTTATCCCGTTTGATGAACCCGTCCGCGATCGCGGTCTCATACGTCTTCAACAGTTTCTGGTCGTTCATCACGGTACTCATATCGTTCACAACCAGTTCGATGCCTTCATCCCGGCCGGCTACCGCGTCCTGCAACCCGTTCTTGGTCTGGTCCTGCACCATGTCATACATGCCCTCCGGGACGATGTTCATAATCTCCTTGACGAACCCGGTCTTGTTGCTTCCAGAGTTCCCGAACAGTATCATGTTGATCGAGATACGTTTCCGGTCACCTTTGTATTCCAGCTTGGGAGCGAACGGACTCAACACCTGTAACCCGGCGTGTTTGAACACTTTCTCCCCGGCGTGCTGGTACTTATCCTCGTAGAACTTGTAAATCGTGATGTACGGTTTGTCCCGGAGCGGTTCTGGCAGGGAAGAAATAGCGGTCTCAAAGTCCGGGAACTCGTTGGTAACCTTCGCCATACACGTTAACTGTTACTGTTACCGGTATAAAAACTTATTTATTGACGCCGGAAAAAACAAGTGTTATATGGTTGACCGGGGAGAAAATTTCGCTGAACGGGAAGCCCGACTGGAACGGGACACGGTAGAACGGATTTCTACAGCATGTGCGTTCGCCGGCCGTGTCAGCGACCCGACCCATGACGCTCCGGACATTCTCTGCGTCCAAGGCGGGGCCTACCCGAAAACCCGGTTAATCGAGGTCACGTACGACGGATACTTGACAGAAGCCGAGCAGCGTGACCTGGTGGAGATTGCCGGACACGCTCCGGACTTCGTGCAGATGGAAGCCGTGTTCCGGCCAAGCCCCCGGAAGAAAAAGAAACGGAAACTCCACAAGCCGGGGCAGGATTCGGAGAAAACCCGGAAAATCCTTGAGGACGAGTTCAGTCAGTCCCAGTTAGAACGCTAACTTATATATGGTGTGGCTGTCCACTGTGTTCTTATGCCTGAACAGCAATCCTTGGACCAAAGCGTCCAGTCCCGGAACCGGCAGCAGGGAGCCGACTACGAACGCCGGTTAGTCTCCAATATTGCCGGTGAATGCACGTTCGCCGGCCGGGTCGGAGAAACCAAGGCCACGCATAAGACGCCGGACGTGGTCTGTCTACAGGACGGGACGGATCCGAAGGTCCGCCTGATTGAAGCCAAGATGAACGGGTACGTGGCTAAGGACCAGCGGGATATACTGGAAGGGATTGCACGGAACCTGCCCGACCATGCACAGATGGAGGTCGTGTACGGCCCGGACCAGGAACACCGGGTAATCCATGAACCCGGACAGGATGCGGACAGGACACGGCAGATTCTTGACGACGAATTCAACCATAAGAAGGTTTAAACCACGAACGCGGTACCGTCCGGCCGGTCACGTTTCTGGACGTTCAACCCGTCAATACGGTCAGTGTCCTCCGCGTAGTTGTCGTCAGAAAACTTTCGCAGCGTATCATCTTTCTCCGGGCAGATCAGATGCCCGTTGTCGTCGTGTTCACACTCCGACATCTCAAACTTTCTATCCATATCCATGCGTTGTAACCTCTATCAGGGGGAGATGAAAAAAGCGGCGTGGTGGAGCCGTGTCAGCGTTCGGTGTGACCGCCTAATGCTCCACCAGTGTTTCCGCCACGAACCATGCCCCGTGTCTGGGAAATCAGTTGATCCTTCTCCTCACGGGTAAACCCGGGGTCGAAGTTGTGCTTCCCGTCACGGATCGGTTCACCGTTTTCATCCAGTTGCACCCGGACTTCTGCCTGTCGGCCGTCCTCTGTTTCCAGTTCACACACCCATGCCGACTTGTCTTCGGTAAACCGGCAGTTCTCTCCCGGTGTCAGTTCGTGGTCGTTCCCACCTTTTCCTGGTACTGTAACCATGCTATTCACCTCCACCTTTGTAGGCGTCGTTTAAGTAGATGTTTGGGTCTCCGGCGATACTGCGTTGCCGGAGGTCGAACCCGGTTACGGGCCGTAAATCCTTGTCGGAAATGATACTATCGTTAAACTGTGCTATCCCTGCATAGATATCGTCCCAGTCGTGTTTGAGGATGTGCCCGTACCGGTACTGGTCGTGCCGGATGTACCGGGAGGGCAGGACATCACCCTGTGCCGTGACGTGCAGTGTGGACACACCGACTTCACTGATCCGGCCGCGTTCCCACCACTCAACGTAGGTGTCCCGGTGGACATCGGTCGGGACATGTTCGTCCATATCCTTCTCAAACTTCCATGCCTTGTACAACGGCGAGTTAATGGTTAACTCGTTCTGGATGCTCTGGTTGATATCCCGGACCTGTGCCATGATGTTCGCAAACCGGCGGGGAGCCGGTACCTGTTCCAGCAGCTTCTTGTTATCGGCCACCGGGTACATCGGTTTGAACACGACATCCGCGTCGATCTGTTGGGCGAACGCGATCATGTACCGGATATCGTTATTGGAGAAAATGTTCGTCCGGATGACCACCGGGTTGTCCACCATTTCCGCTTTCTGCACGGCCAGTTTCAACGCTCGTTCCTCGTTCTTGGCCGGGACCGGGTCACGGCGGTCGAGGAACATTTCTGCATCGAACTGCCGGTGGTTCAGCATCTTGTTAAACCGGTCTAACGTGTCATCGTCCCCGGTAAGCTGGACACCGGTCTGGTTCTCGAACCGTTGCAGGACATCCGTTTCGTGTTCCCGTTTCAAATGGTTTACCGCCCGTTGGAACGTGGATGCTTGCTTCCCGCACGTACTGCACACGGTCGGGTCACGGGGTTCAAGCGTCGGCATCTGTGTGACCTTGACCAGTCGCCGGGGATCCACCTCGTCTTCGTCGTCCCGGCCGTCCAGATGTTCCGTTTGAACGTGCTCGATGACCTCCTTGTCGTGGAACGAGCCTTCCTCGCAGACATCACACACGAACCAGTTACGGCCCTCCCGGTTCAACCCCCATTTCTCGGGATTGGTCATCCGCCGGATCTCATTGTTGTTCAACGAGTCCCAATACTCGATGGGGACGGAGACCACGCAGTTGAAGTCGGACAGGTTCTTCCGGGTGGTGCCCGTGGTCTGGACCGTGACCGTGTCGAACTGTTTGATCGCGTACTGTAGCAGTGTCCGGAAGTCCTGCCGGAGCGTGGGTTCGCCCCCGGTCAGTGTCACGGTTTCAACGCCTTCCGCTGCCAGCTTGTCAATGATTTTCAGCCAGTGGTTGGTATCCAGCTCCTTCACCGCGTCCCGGTCCCGTATCGGACTGTGCAACGGGTACTGCGGGGACCGGTGAGTGAGTTCCAGGCTGGCGGAGGTAACCTGGAGATTGTCCGGATTCGTCAAATCTGTGCTGCCGACCACGGACCCAAGTTTCTGCCGTGGGTTGGTCCGGTCCAGTTCTTCCAGGTCAAGCATCTTCGTTGTCAACCTCTGTCTGTAACTTGCTGTCAAGGTAGGACGCGATATAGCTGTCGTCCTGCATCTTGGCATCAATCTTGTCCAACAGGTTGATCGTGTTCTCCTTTGCCTGTTCGTGGATGTTTTCCACACCGTTGTCGTCCATCAGCTTCATCTTTGACCGGGTGTACAGGAGTTCGATCAGGAGGTCGCTGATAAACTTGTCTACTTGACACCCGCAGATGTCGATATCTGCGATTTTTTCCGTGTCATCGTTGAAGATTTCGAGTTCAAGGTGCTTGTAGTGCCGGCCCTGTGTCCGTACGTCGGACATGTACGGGGTGGCGTTGACTAACGGTTGGTTGGTTTCGTGTTCTGACATAGTATTCACCTGGTTAATGGAACTCCATGTAGTCTTCGAGGAAGCCTTTCAGGTATCCTTCCTGTCCCTTGGCGGTGGTGGCTCCCCGCACCACCCATCCTTTGAGGTACAGTTCCGGGGCTCCCTCCGGGTTCAGCCACTGGACTTGCGGCAGCTTGCTTTCCACATCCACCCGTTGGATGTAAAACCCGCGTTTCAGTTTGTGGTCGATGTTCCGGAGTGCTCGCCGCCACTTCGGACAGATATGGCAGCCAGCCTTCACGAACAGGACCATTGTCTCCTGATTCATCTGTGTCCGTTGCTCCTCCAACGTCATCCCGTACTCCTCGAACTCCTCGGGGGTGACGTACAGGTTGTCCCCGACCTTGACACCGCGTTGACTGCGGGTAGGGCCGGTAACCTTGCTCATCAGTCCACGGAGCTTGTTCATAGTGTTTCACCGGATCCGGTCCTGGTCGTACGCCACGAAGTTCGGGATGTACTGTCCGAGCTTGTCGTGACCGGGATGCATCTGTCCCCCGGTTTCATCGAGGTCCGGCATGTTCATCTCGGTGCGGTACGCATCCACGATCTCCGGGCGGAACGGGAGTTTCTGTTTGATACTGCCCTGTTCCACGATGGCGATAAACTTGTTCCGCATCGTGCCGACCCCGGTGGTCCGGGCGGCTTTGTTCCAGCGGATGGACTGGAACCGTGCCGGGAACCGGGGTGTGTCATCCTCCTCGTCGGTGGTACCGCCGAACAGGAACTGTTTGAGTTTTGTTAGCATGGGTATCACAGTGATGGACTGTTCTGTTCAATCATTTGTTCCATTTCTGACTGGGATTCTTTCACGAACTCGCTTTGTTCCTCTTTCTCTCCGATCTCTTGTAAAGCGTTTGCCCGGTCTTCCTCGTCAATAATCTCGTAGTAGTCCATGACGCCTTCGCCGTCCCCGCTGAACATGTGCCGGCCGTACATCCGGACACTGATCTCGATATGGTACGCGAGGTCCACGAGGTAGACGACGGTGTCATCGACTTTGTCCGATGGCTCGAACTGGGCGTTGGCCTCGGCCATGCATTGCCGGATCATGTCCAACAGGTCGCGGTAGTTGTTCTTAAGCTGGTTGATCTGTGTCTCCTGACTGTAGTTGGCTTTGACACTGATATCGTTCTTCACATCATCAATCTTGGCGTACTGGAACCACCGGAGGTTCATGTCGATCAACCGGTACACGGCTTTGGCTCCGTCCCGGTACTCGTCCGATTCCTTGTATGCCCGGTTCAGGTTCCGGATCAGGGGTTGGACGACCTTGTTGTTGATCTCGGTCCCGGCTTCAATCAGTTTGCCGTATGCCCGGTCCTCGTCCTGCTGCGGGTTTACGCCTTTCAGCTTCCAACTGAGGCGTTCCCCGTAATCGAAAAAGTCCCGGTCGAACGTGTCGATCGGGCAGTCCTTTTTGACCTGCATCCATGTTTTCTCCGGCATCTATCCTTGGTCACCATCCCCGTCCGGTTCCGGTGTTTGCGGTGGAGCCGGTTGCTGTGGTTGTGTCCGGCTGGCCATATCTTTCATCTGTTGGATGTCGTCCACCCGGTCAAGGAGCAGGTCCATCGCCTTCCGCAGATTGTTCTCTGCCACGTCGATTTCCTCTTGGTCGAACTGCTGCATCAGTTCGTTCCGGACGTGTTCCTTCCATTCCAGACTGTCCTTGGCCACGTCCTCCCACGTATCGTTCTCCATCGACAGGCGTTTGAACTGGCGTTGCATGTCATCGAAGCTGTGGAGGATGCTTTCCATCTCCTGCTGCCGGGTTTCAAGCTGCTTCTTGGTGGCTTCGCCCAGTGTCTCGGAGGTCTGGATGATACGGTCCTGTTCCTCCAACGTCTTCGCCATCGACACCATTGCCTTCTCCTTGGCCGCGTGCTGGCTGCGGAGCTGACTGATCTCCTGGTTCAGCTCGGCAATATAATCCATGTATTTTTCCGTATGGTTCTCGGTGACGATGATGCCCTGTTCCTGTGTCGCAATCATCCGGGGAACTTCCACGGTTTCCGGGCCTTGAGCGTACATCCCGTCGTTGTTCAGATTGACGGTGATGAACCCGTGCTGAATCTCCTTGTGGACCGCTCCCGGATTGGTGAAGATCCGGCCGTACGTGGGACCGGCCATCACGATATCGCCTTCATCATTGATAAGGTAGATGATGCCCTTCCCGTCCACGACATGGGTTTTCAGGTGGCCGAAGGATTCCTGCCGGGTCCGGGACAGGATTTCGACTTCCTCCTCCTCGGCAATATCCAGCATCTTTTTGAGGTCGGTGGCGTTATCCAGATTCTGCCGGGACAACCGTTTCTGCTTCTTTTGCAGGTAGCGGGAGACATCATCCTTGTCCTGATTCTGCTCCATCGCCTCCTCTTTCCGCTCCATATCATCGAGCTTCCCCTGCTTCATCTGCCGGTCATGGTCCAGCTTGTTGATGATTTCATCCCGTTCATCAACGTTCTGCGGGTTGATGTTCACCTTCTGCTGTGTCGTGGTCTCTGTCTGGAATTCATACCACCAGCGTTTCAGTCGTCCTATCACCCTCATCACCCGTCGAGATCCAAGCCTTCGGACGCATCGTACGTGGCATCCATATCGGTTTTCTTCTTCTGCCGTTTTCCCGACCCTGAACCGCCGGAGTAGAGTATGTAGCCGACAACTGCCATGAATCCGGCACCGAGCAGGGCGTACGCCCATAGTGGGAGACCACCGAAGTCCGGGATGGCACTGGGTTGTTCCACACGGAGTGCGGCATCTGTGGCGTCGTAGGCGGCACTGCCGTTGAACGCGATCTCTTTTGTCCCGGTATCCGCGAACCTGACTTTGGAGACACCCTCCCGCATCTCCACCGTTTGACCGTCTACGGTGATATTACCGTTGTAGTCAATGGTTTCCCGGTTCTCCGGGTCAACGACACGGACCAGGTACGGGGTCTGTAACGTGAACATTTCTGGACGTTGCCGTTCCTCTTGGTCGATAACCTCGATCTGTGGTTCTTTCTTCTCACAGCCGTTGTTGGATGCAACCCCCGGTGTTTCCGGGCAGTCATCCTCGGTGTTCGGTACACCATCTCCGTCCTTGTCGGCAACGTACTCCACCAGTTGTGTTTCAGCGTTCTTGTACCCGTGTTTCTCAGCGGATACCTTGTACTCGCCGGCCGTATCCGGGGCGTATGTGAACCCGGACTCGTTGAACGTGACATCGGTTTTGTCCCCGTCCGGTGTCTCGATGGTCACGAAGTTACTGTTGCCGTCACCCGGGTAGTCCCCTTCCTTGTTCAGGACGTTTCCGGTAATCTTGTCGTACACCGTGTTGTTGTCTACCGTCAGTTCAAGCTGGAATTCCGGGTTGTTCTCCTGGAACTCCTCTCGTGTGTTTCCGAATGATTCGATCTGTGTGTTGGACTTACATTCGTGGTCCGGTTTGGCCATGTCGATTTCCAGGTCGCCCTTGGCCTCTGGCGGGATGTACACCCGGACCTTGCCGTCGGATTCGGACTGCTTGGATTTCAACAGGCCGTTTTCATCGTAGATGTCTACGGAGACCTCTGGAATCCGGTCGCCGGTTACACTGTTCAAGGTGCGGAACGTGTACGTCGCGTCCCGTTGGAGCTGGACGCTGACCTGTTGGAATTCGATGAGGCATTCGTCCGGTGTGTCATCCACTGGTGGGACGTACTCGTAGTCGAACGTGGCTTCTTCGTCCTGACTGTCCGCCCGGATCTTCGCCCATGCTCCGGGCACGATATCCTCGACGTGTAGCCGGACGTTGTTCACCGTGGTCTGGTCTTCGACCTTGATACTGTTGTTGGCTAAGAACAGGTTGTTCCGGATGGCGGAGACATCCCGTGTCTCGCCGTCAAAGTCCAGGGTAAACGAGTCGTTCACCCATACCGGTTTCTGTAGGTCGAAGTACGGGATTTTCGTGGTCGCTGTGAAACTGCGGGTCAAGGTCTCCTGCTTGGTGTTGTTCCCGTCCGTATAGGTGCGTTGGAACGAGAACGCGACATCATGCGTGTAGTTCCCACTTGCCGGGGCTTCGATTTCAGCGGTGAACGTGCCGTCACTGTCGAATATCCGGAACGATTTGTACGACACGTCGTAGTCCCCGGTCGTGGTCGCCGCTACTTTCACCTCCTCATCGTTACTGTCGAACGTGATGTCGAATGATTTGGTGACATCACCGCCCGGTTCCAGTGTCTCATTTACAGGAGTTTGAGGTGTGATAGAGACTGCTCCGGCACTTGCTGTCAGCAGTACCAGGAGGACCGCAGTTGTCAGATGCTTGTTCATAGTATTTAGTCACCGTTGATAAGATTGAGTAAGTCGTTCTGTTCGATCAGTTTTCCTCCGATAATCCCGTTCTCTGCGTCTTCCACCCATACAAAGAGTTGGACGTTTTCGGAGCCGTTCACCCCGAGAACTTCTCTGATGTTACTGGGAACCGTGAACCGGCCTTTGTTCAGCTTGGTCAAGTCAAAGGTCGCGTCCTCGGTTAGTTGTTCGAGGTCTAAATTTTGACCCATTATGGGAAGATGGGTAGAACCAGTATATAAATGATGGGATGGATTTGCGTCTATTTCGGGGAAATCCTTTTTATGCAAGCTCCAATAATACAATAATGTTATGGTAGAGCAAGCGGTAGACGCCGCCAGTGAACAACTGGATTCGTTGGTCAACGACATTTTCTGGCCGTTACGGGAATACGCGGACGTACGAGATTTTGTTTCCCGCTTCCCGTCCGCATCGCTTGCTCTCTGGATTACCGGGTTCATCCTCGAATCCGCCGGGATTTCCCCCGGTGTCTCCGCCGCCGTGGGAGCACTCGGACTGGCGATTACCGTGGTCGAAGTCATGCTCCGCGTCCTACTGAACTCGGAGGATCCTGTGTCAAAGCTCGGTCTCAAACAGCGGAGTATGGGGATTCTGCTCTACCTGGTGTCCGGCTTCGCCGTGTTCGTAGTGCTGGAACCCGGCCGGCTTACCAACCTGCAAGTCTCCGGCCTCCAATTCGTTGCCGGTATCATCATCACCTATCTGGCCGGAGCAGTATTTATGCGAGTATACACGCATTTAGATAACAGCGGGGCAAAGGTCTCCACCCGGATACTGGTCTCCATCCTGTCCACGATCGGTGTCATCCTCGGCCTTATCATCCTTGTCCCGGCCGTGTTAACCGGGTTCGGAAAAGGTGAGATGGTGACCTTTATGGAGGAAAAACCCGCTCAGATCAACCGGAGTATCCTGTAACCTCCTCACTGTATACGGCCGTCAACCCCCTTGCAGGTATCAACCATGAGCAAAATTAAAACCGTTGTAAACGCTGTTCCCGGACTGTCTACCGCTAACCTTGTCAAAATCGGGTTCATCGGTCTCGGTGTTGTCGGGGATGTTATCTACTCGATGGTGCAGTCCGCTGCCGCTGCCGACCCCCGGATCTTCATACAGGAACTGGCGTTGGCCGTGGCGAATGCGAACGGGAACGTGATAATGCATGTGAACGACCTGCATACCGGGGTTGAATGGTGGACGTTCCTGTTGAAAACCGTGTTCATCGCGGCCGCATTGTTCATCCCGGTCCTGCTGATAAAATTATTGTCCATCCCGTTCAAAGGGTTCGTTGTCCAGCCGGACTACTCCCAGTCCCAGTACCTGTTCACCGTTATCGGTATCTACGTCCTTGTCGCCATTATCTGTGTCGCTCCCTTACAGTATGCGGGAGCGATGTATGCCGACAGTACAACAGAGGATATGCCGGACCAAGCCAAGATTCCGTACTACGGGTACTGGTCGGTTGCCTCTAACATGGACCTGTGGATTGACCCGGCGATCAATCTTGCACAGTCCACGCCGTACCTTGGTCAGTACGCAGACAGTCTTGACCCGTTAACCCCGGAGAACACAACGGTAAACCGTTCAAGTGAGGATGGTGTTCAGGTGATACAGTGAAGACCGAGGTCGAGTTCAACGGCGTTAAGAAGGATATCGTGGACCTGCTGGACCGGTACGGGAATCTGTCGCACTCCGAACTCGTGAACAAGACCGGGAAAAGCGATTCGACCGTTCACGACGCTGCTGACTACCTGCAAGAACATGATATTATTTACGATGCCGAAGGGTTGGGGAATGCTACTGACTACCGGTTACAGGACAGTGTATCGGTGGAACGGGACAGGGACTTGTCCAAACTGATCGGTACCCACACGTATATCAACCTGTTAGAAGCCGTACTGCTTCTTCTGTACACGTTCCAGTTCTACCCGTACATCCTTGACACTGTTGGCAGTATGACGGCAGCGGTCGGTATCGGCTGTTTCACTGTGTTCTTCCCGACATTCCTGTACAACGCCTACAACGCTGTGGACGATACCGAGAAATATGATGTCCGCGTATACCGTGTTTCGGAGCCGAAATAGGCGTTTTCGGGGTCGAAAGATTGGGGGTTATTTAAACCGGGTGTGGTAATGACCGGATAGGACTAAGTTCGGCCCCTGGCATACGGGCGACGAACTTGTGTATACTACGACAACAATAGTATGCGAACCACTTTACAAGGAGGTGAACACACGACATGAGAACCCAAAAAGGACTCGGGAAACCGGCAATGGCGGTCATTCTGGTCGTCGGTCTGCTGGTTGGAGCCGCAGCCGTTAGCTACTTCGGTGTACCAGGAGAGCAAGACACAGCTTCCGTGACGGACGTAGAAGCAGAGGGAGAGATTGACACCTTGCAGCCGGTTCAGGAGGCAACCGGGTTTAACGACCTGAGTGTCACTGAACAGGACCTCAATACGACGGGACTCGTGGATGACGGCAACGTTGAAGCGAAGACCAACCTGTCCGGAACAAACGGCGACAGCCACTTGTTCGCGGCAGGTATTGAGGTAGACGGAAGCGGAGGCGTCGAAGATGTTGACGTTGACGTAACCGTTGACAACGCCACCGGCTTCGAGCTTCGCGGATTCTGGATCTCTCAGGATGCAGAAAACGTGGACTACGACGAGCGGACTCAGGCCCATACGGACCTGACAAGTGAGATCAACGACGACGCAGACGAGATCGACACCACGCTCGACCGCATTGAGTCCGAGGAACACGTCATTGTCGCTGAACTCAAGGCCATTGACACAGATGCCCTTCGTGCAGACGAAGACATCGTATCAGTGGACCTTGACGGAGACACTGATGACTCGGATGACAACTCGGAGCTGCACTACACCGTTGACAACCTCAACTAAAGGCGTTAGCCTTTAGCCGAACGGTTGGTTCAACGGAGGGGTGGGTGTAAGAAGCCCTCGCCCTTTTACTTCCCATTTATTATACGACGGAACCCCACATACATACTACAGGAAGGTGAAACAACAGAACAATGGTTAGAACATCAAATGTGCGAACCCCGCAGTTTAACTTCATCGAGTACATCGGCTCGCTGCTCGGATTCGCTGGCGTGATTATCATGATGGTTGCCGGCGTCCAGTACATCCAGGCCGCACCGTTTGAACTTGGCCTACTGTCACTGGGGATTGGCCTCAGTCTCGGGCTGTACATCGCGGAAAATGATCTACTGTCACAGCACCGTACCGATTACGCCCCGCTTGCATTGCTGGTGGCGACCGTCCTCGTCTTAGGCGGTATCGGTACCCTGCTGGTGCATCCGCAGATCGGGCTGATTGAACTGTCCACATCCGCGACCGAGATGCAGACCAATGCCCGTATCGGGTTACGGGTTGGTGGCGTACTCACTGTGGCTGGCATCGCACTAACCGCAATCGGAGACTACCTCCGGGTATAAGCAAGGGAGGTATAAGACGATGAACCGTGACTCCCGGACCCGGACAGGAGCTGTCGCAACATCCACGCTGTTAGCGATCGCGTTAGTCCTCGGTATCGCCGGGGGTGGCGTCCTGTTCCTCGACAAATCTATCACCTTGCTGCAACTGGTGTTCTCCAACCTGTTCTACCTGGGCATGTTCGCCCTGTTGTTCATCTTCGCTATCATCTTGATGCGGCTGGTGCAGCAGGAACGCATCAGTTGGCAGCAAGCCACGATCGGCGGGGCATTACTGTTCCTCGTGTTCCTCGCAGTTCCTGCATTGGGTGTGAACATCGGGGAGATGACTACGTCATGGACGGTGACCGTACAGGCCAAGACCAGTCAGACAACGATCGGGCAGCTCGGGCAGGTGAACTACAACGGGTTGCAGGTTGTTCAAGTCGAACAAACAGGCCCAAGTATTATCCGGCAGGAACAACCGGCTTGTGTCGTGGGCTGTGAAGACTTCACGGTCGAAGTCACCGCGTACTGCAACGGCGAGGAACAGAAAACGATTACACTGACCGGGCAAGGCGGGGACAACCCGACCGGGAAGATCAGTGGACTCCCGGACGATACCCAGTGCTATCTGGAAGGAAGCATGACCCGTCCAGCCGACCACGGCGGGATTCAAGGCACGGACACGGTATACTTCACAACAAGGTGACCATACAATGATAGGTATAGACCTCGACGACAATCAACTGCTCCTGGCAGTGTTAGCACTGCTTGGCGGTATAATCGGTATAGTAACATCGCTGCAAAACCCGGTCGCCGGATTCCTGATTACCGGGGGGACCGTCATGCTGGCTGTTGTCGGGGTCACCGTCAACCTCAGCCGACTGGTCAACGACCGGTTACCGAATATGCAGCGGCCGACCGGTGAACGTGAACACACGGTTATCTATGGAGCGTTCACCCTGCTGGCGTTTATCCCGTTACTCCTGCCGGAACTGGTGCTGGCCGTCGGCCTGGGTATCCTGCTGTACGGGGTTATCAAACTGTATGAACACTGGGAAGCTCCCGGCAAGTTGACCGAGGACCAGATTATGGACTTCCTACAGTCCTTCCTCGGAGCAGCCGTGTTCGTGTTCGTATCACAGTACCGGGGATTCCTGGTCCTGCCAATCATCGTCCTGTTCAGCATCTTCCTGTGGAGCTTGCTGCCGGACGATACAAAAGACGACATCCGTGTATGGGAGGCATGATAGAGATGGCACGATCGAACTACAACATGGACACCGTGAAAGAGAAACTACCCTACCTTGTATTGATACTTGTAGTGGTCGGTGCAGCCTCACTGCTTGTTGGCGGCCCGGTTCAAACCTATTCCACGTTCCCATCCTCGTCGGCGTGCCTGTTAAGCAGCAGTGACGTAGCCATCGACTACTTCACGTCACCGGACCAAGAGTTCTCCGGGGAAAAATCATGGGTTGTCCGGATCGGAGCCAACTGCGGGGATCACGTTATCACCGGGGGAGCCGACATCCAGCAGGATGATCTGGAAGCCAGTGACCCGGATAGCGGTCAAACCGCTCAAGCCGGGTCCGGAGCCAAAGCCGGTGTCACTGATTTCAACGCATGGGCCTACAACAAGATCCGGGCATCCTCATCTGACACGGTGTACGCTGCCGGCTATAACAAGATTACGTGTGAACGGGAAGGACTGGACACCCGGCAGTGTGACAGCGAGGAGAAAACACAATGTGAAAACTGGCAGAACAGTAACGCGGCCAGCCACTACGAACTGGATATCTCCCGTATCGAAGGCCGGGTCGGATCCAAGGATATTCTCCACTGTTTCCGAGCGGAGAAACGGGGCGAGGTCGCACAGTTTGAAAGCTCCACATTCACCGACTTCGATGCCACTATCTCCATCTGTGCGGACGGTACCTGCCACGGCGAAGCCATCAGTAAAGCCGACAGCAGTGTGACCGTTGGCTCCGGTGACCAGAAGGCTCACGTCCAGTGGAACGGTGACCTGATGCGGTCCCTGTTCGACGTGAACGTGGACACTTCCACGTACCGGCCGGCGTGTGAAAACGACTGTAACAACCCGATCAACCAGGTAAGCTGGTCGGTGACCACGCAACACCTGTACAATTCATACTATGACTCGCTGACCGGGTTCGACTCGAATGTAGACTCGTTGCTGAACGACGGGTTCGACCCGAGTGGAGCGGCTGACGCTCACAACAGTCACGTTCACAACGTGCTGGAAACGGATTCACGGGGAGCGTTGGCAAACAGTATCGGGTCGTGGGTTGACCGGATCGTGTTCGAGGCCGGACAGATGCGGATTTACGGTGACGACGGGTTCCAGTTGATTAACCCGACGTTCACCATCCGGTGGGATGTGGACTGGCTTGGGCTGATTATCGCGTTAGCCGAGCCAAGTATCGGGGACGTACAATCACCGTCCCTGACCGCGACCGAGTCCACCACGGTCACCGTCCCGGTGACGAACACCGGGGATATCGAAGGCCGGGTGAAGACCAGTATCTCCTGTCCGACCCCGCTCCAAGGTGACCACCGGACACAATACCTGGAACCGGGGCAGACCAGTACCTACCAGTTACAGATTTCGTCCGGTCCCTCCACTACCCGGACGTATGACTGTACCATCACTGCGATGGATGAAGACGATACCCGTGACCGGTACACGGCCACGCAAAGCCTGACGGTGAACGTGGAAAGCAGTTGTACCGACAGTGACGGTGACCAGGTCTGCGACCAGTTCGATGACTGTCCCGACACGCAGGGACCGGAAGCCAATAACGGCTGCCCGGTTGACGGCGAGGACGACCGGGATAACGATGGGATTCCGGACAGTCAAGATGACTGTCCGACAAAGCCGGAGACCTACAACCTGTACCAGGACAGTGACGGCTGCCCTGATACCCGTCCGGAGTCCACCGAGATTTGTGACAACGGCCGGGACGATGACGGGGACGGCCTGATTGATGAACGAGATCCGGACTGCCCCAGTGACGATGACGAGTTCCCGGTGAACCCGTGGCATATCATCATTGTCATGGGTGTCGGTGGCATCCTGTACGTGTTCCGGGAACCGCTCCGGGATGCAGTGGACGGGGTGATGTAACCGTGATGCGGAATGCTTTAGCGGCAGGTCTGCTGGTTATCGCACTGACTGTTCCGGGAGCTGCCACGTTCGGGGATACGGACCCTGGCCCGACCGGTGTAACCGGGGAGGGTGATGTCACCGTCCAAGTACAGGACGCGAACCTGTTGACCCGGATTCTGAACCAGATGCCGACGTTCGCTGTCATCGGGGTTGACCAATCTACGTACGCACCCGGTGATACTGTGACCGTGGACTTTACCGAGGTCACCGAACAAAGCTGTAGTGATTCCGTGTTTGTCGTGGAAGCGTACGCTCCGGAACCACCAAGCGACCGGTACCCGGAGATCAAGGTATTGGACCATATGACACGGTACGACCCCGTGGTAGCCGACCAGTTAGTGACCGGGACTGCCGAACTGACCATTCCGCGTAACGCGGTCGGCGGGGAATGGACGGCAATAGGGTACCTATTCTGTTACGATACCGGACAAATCGACGGCGGTCAGTCCGAAGTAGACTCTGAATCATTCACCGTCCGCGTGGACAGTGACGGGGACGGCATATACGATAGTAACGATAACTGCCCGGACCAACCCGGTCCATCCCGGACTGATGGATGCCCAGACAGTGACGGGGACGGCGTCCGAGACAGTGACGACGAATTCCCGCACGACCCCGACTGCGTAGAAGACTCCGATAACGATGGAGTCTGCGACAACAACGATGCATTCCCCAACAATCCGGATGAACAGTATGACAGTGACGGGGATGGAATCGGGGATAACGCTGACGAGTGCCCGGAACGAGCAGGGTCGGAACAACACAACGGGTGTCCGGACAGTGACGGGGACGGCGTCCCGGATCCGGATGACCTGTGCCCGGACCAAGGTGATGAAGGATTCGGGATAGACAGTACCGGCTGCCCGATCGAAGACAGCGATAACGACGGTGTACCAGACCCGGATGATGACTGCCAAGGTACACCGGAGGAAGCATCGGTCGATGACACTGGCTGCCCGGTGGACAGTGACGGGGACGGCGTCCCAGACTACCGTGATGACTGTCCGCATGTTGGCGAAGGCCCGGCCGGTATCACGGATGCTGGCTGCCCGGTCCATGATGAGGATGGGGACGGGGTGACAAACCGGAACGATGCCTGTCCGAAAACGTGGGGCCGGCAAGCCGATGGCTGTCCCGGTGTCGTGGACCAGATCATAAACCTGTTAGCAGATATCGGACTGGACTTGCGGTGAGACATGATGGTAGAGAATAGATACGTGGAACGGTTCCTGGAACTCGGGTTGGCAACACAGGCCGCCGTCGCGGTCGTCGGATTACTGATGCTTACCGTGGGTGTTGTTGTCATATCCGGTGACATCCCCGGACTTACTGCATCCGTAGCCGGGTCACCCGGGTCACAAGGATCGAACCCGGACGGGGCCGCCGGGTTGAAAATGGGTGCGATGGTGGACAGTTGTTCTACCGACCGGTACGATGGCTGTATCCGCGACCAGTACACGTACAGTGATGCCGGGGTCGCTGTCCAACTGGAATACGACCATCTTAAAGTCGTCCATTCCACGTCCGATGCGTACTACGTGGATGAGGACGCCGAACTGGATTATAACTGTGACGTTCCGGCCGGTGACGGGTACGCCTGGAAACGGGACGGGTACGGTAGAACAGATATTGATGCATCCTACAGCGGGTTAAGTGCCCCGTACACCCGTATCAGTACCGGGTCCGGGACATTATCCGCACAGGATATGGCCGGGAACAACGGGCTACAAATTATCTGTGCCGGGCACGACGCCACCAGCTCCGCATGGACCGCTGGCTGGTTATGGGTGCAGTGGAAGAAACCGGTGAAGATCGCGGAAGACAGTGACAACGACGGGGTGTACGACTTCAACGATGAATTCCCGCACGACCCCGACTGCGTAGAAGACAGTGACGGGGACGGCGTCTGCGACAACAACGATGCATTCCCGAATGATCCATCGGAGACCGAAGACAGTGACGGGGACGGCGTAGGCGATAACGCTGACGAGTTCCCGCACGACCCCGACTGCGTAGAAGACTCCGATAACGATGGAGTCTGCGACAACAAGGATGCGTTCCCGGACAATCCAGAGTATCAGGATGATAGTGATGGGGACGGTGTGGCCGACAGGATTGATGACTGTCCGAACCAGGCCGGGCAGGAACAGTACAATGGCTGTCCGGATACAGATAACGATGGTATCCCGGATCCGGATGATGTCTGTCCGGATGAAGCCGGGAAAGGATTCGGGATAGACAGTACCGGCTGCCCGATCGAAGACAGTGACGGGGACGGCGTCCCCGACCCGGATGATGACTGCCAAGGTACGCCTGACGGTGTTTCGGTGGACAGTACCGGGTGTGCCGTGGACAGTGACGATGACGGAGTTGCAGACTATGAGGATGCCTGCCCACAACAGGGAGCCTCGGAACACGGGTTGACACCGAACGGGTGTCCGGCACAGGACCACGACCTTGACGGTGTCCCGAACTACAACGATGCGTGTCCGCAGACGTACGGCAGCCAGGATGATGGCTGTCCTACCCGGACAGATGCTATCATAAACTTTATCGAATCACTCGGTATCCCGCTCCGGTAAACCGTATGTATACTACAAACATGGCGAACAAATCACAGCAGAACGGAGGTGAGAACAGAGGATGTTAGAAGTAGTTGGATATCTCGTCGGCCACGTTACAGGCAGCGATGAAGCACAAGAAGTAGATTCCATCACAGATCGACGGCTTGCAGTTTCATCGGGTGCTTCCGGCGTGTACGCTACCGCGTTGACCGGGATTGCAGGGGCAACAGCACTCAGTGGGCAGATTCCCACAGAGGTTGGATTCCTGCTTATCCAGGTCACGGATACCCCGTCACTCGCAGTGGCTTCGCTCGGTGCCGGTGTTATCGGCTCCGTCGGAACCTACGGCGGGTACATCGGGAAGCGTGTGATCGACGACCTACAAGACGCCTTGTAACGCTGTGAGGGTCCGGTGAATAGCCGGACGCCTCAACCTCACCTCTACTATAGACAGGGGGGACGACAATGGTACTATCGTTCGACAACTTGAAGAACAACGCCGATGAACGGGCAATATCACTGCTGGCAACGACCGGGATAGTGTCATTTCTCTGGATCCCGGTAGCGGTTGCCTTGTTCGTAGTCCCCTTACATGAAGCACTGCATTACGTAGGAGCGTATATCGAAGGCGGTCACGTCACCGACCATACCTTTCTGAACGTGGATGCATGGATAAGCCAATACTTCTTCCCGCTGGTTCCGAACGGGCCGCTTGGCACAGTGACAGCCGAGATACCGGACAAGATGGTGCTTGGCCTGTTCCCGCCCGGCACCATCTTCTACTTCCTGCCATACATCGTGCTGATACCGTTGGCACTGTACATGCTGGCCGGAGACAATGCAGGTATCTCCAACAAATGGCGGCTCATAGGGGCACCGATGCTGTACACCAACATTGTAGCGTTCTTCAACGAGTACGCCCTGTACACAGGCGGCGAAGTAGTATATCCGTTCCCACCGGTCGTATTCCAAGCATTCTACATCTCGGTCATCCTGATCGGGTTCGTGGGCACCACTTGGCTGTTCATCCTCCGGGATGTGCAGAAGAACTGAACCGGTCAACGTTTTTATACCGGCGACCCGCATCACCGTGTATGGGAGGGCAGCCACAGGTATGGCCGAAAACCAAGAATATCGGCGGTCAACGCCTGTTCAAGTACCAGGACTACTATGCGTTCATCTTAGAGGACGGACTGTACAAACGAGCCGGGAAGCATAACTGGCCGGAGGAGAAAGCCAGCGGCGAGTTGAAAAGTCCGGGTATCGGGATGAACACCGGAATCTACAAACAGGTGATGAAGGACCGGTCGAAGAAACTGGTTGTCTACAACAAGAAGAAAGACGTGTTCTACATTCTCCGGGACTACGACGTGTTGGCCGAACACGCCGGTCTTGACAAGATTAAAGGGACGACCGTGGTAGTCACCCCGATTGACGCCTATCGGACGATTCAGGACTCGTCCGGGCTGGATCCCAAGCTACGTAAATTGAAAAGTCATACGCGGCGTGGCCCCCGGTAACCCATAGCCGGTGCAGCAGGTACAGCCACCCGATCAGGGCGTACACAAACAAGGTAGCCCCGACCACACCCTGCCACGTCTGGAACGCACCTATCACGACATCGAACATCGAAATTTCTACCGGGTACAGGGCCATATACTGTAGGTTGGCAATCGTCAACTTTAAAAGTTGGTGTTGGCAACGTATACTGTATGAGCTTTGTTGACCTCGCTCTCAAACTGATCGTACTGCTGGTCGGTATCGGTGCCGCCATCGGACTGCTCGCGTTCTACCGGTGGTACAAGCACGCAAAGAACACCGACCCGTCACAGAACAAGATATACGCCGGATCCGACGGCGACTTCCTCGCCCAGTGCAAGGAAATGGCTCAGAAGGTACGGTCCTTGCTGACGCATGAAAACTGTGATTAGCCGTGGAACTGGCACTTGGTACCATCCGGCTGGATATCGACTACAACGTTGCCATAGCCGTAACGCTGCTTTCTCTGGCCACCGGCCTCGTTGTGATGGCCGCCAACCCGGTGACCATCACGTTCGCCTCACTAATCTACCTGTTCTACGGTGTCCAGCTCTTTGACGCGGTAACGATCGTACTCCATGAACTACATCCGGCGTTCCCCCCTATCCCGTTATGCTACGTATGTGGAGCGGTCGGCGGGACATGGCTGATTACCGGGCTGTACCTCGGGTTGCTGCCGCTGTGGACCATGATGTTCCTGTCCGGGATGAGTGTTGTCGCAGTCATGGAATGGCTGGCAGAAGACCGGGACTGGAACCTGTGGATTGCCGCCTTCGTCTGCTACCACGCTATGTACGGGGTGTGGTTCGTGTATGACGTGCTGGTGGTACAGCAGCCCGGTCAATTCTTCTTGGGCGGTGGGTTGCTGCTGGTCGGAGCGTTCCTCCACCATACAGCGTCATTGGTAGATACGTGGCGGGAGCAAGCCGCTGAACACGGCACCGGTACGTATTACAACGTGGAGGAGAACGTGGTCTTCTTGGTCGGTACCCTCACCGTTGTTACTGTTGTCCACCTTATCTGAACAGGACGCCTTTCACGATGTATTCGACCTGGGACACGTTAATCGTTTCAGAGTACCGGTTGTTGTCCCCCAGTGTCACCAGTTCATCCTGCGTGTCCTCGTAGTCGCCTTGGATACGGTGCGTGGTCGTGCCACCATCCTCCCGTCTGTACGTGACAATCATGCCTTCTTCCAGTTCCTGATCGTCGTACTCCGTGGAGATCACGATGTTGTCCGTGAACATCGTGGGCTGCATACTTTTCCCGTTAAGCCGGGCTGTCCGGTCGATATCCTCGATGCGGAGGGTGTCACCGGACAGCACGTAATCCACATCCGTATGTGCCGGTTGGATGTAGTTCTTCTCCGTGTAATCGTTGCGGTGGTCCGTTTCATCGTTGAGGTGTCGGATCAGTCCTTCCAAGCTGTTGACTTCATCGTTGACCGTGGTGACACCGTCGTTCATGGCATCCAGTTCCTTGTGGAGTTGGGCGATATCGTCCTCCGGGTAATTAATCTGTGGGTTGACGTGGACATCCTGCACCGGGTCGCCGTGGTACAGACTGTACCCGTACATGGTGAGCATTGCCATCGTGAACCCCATCGTGACCAGAGCGAAGGCGGCGATGATTGCCTTACCGGGGGAGACCACGATCTCGTACTTGTTCCGGTACCGTTTCACTGTTCTTCCCCCAGTTCCTGCCGTGTCAAGTAGTTTGCGATGACATCGCCGTGGCACAGCTTGGGTTTACAGAAGCAGCCCAGTGTCTTCCCTTTGAGGTTGTGGACGGCGTCCCGGAACTCGTCGTCGTTCCGGATCTTGTCCATGAAGTCGTCTTCAAACTGTTGGACGACTTCTTCGCGTGTCCCATCTTTGCCGACCCGGTACGGGTTTCCAAGCCAGCCGGGGTCGCCGGGGTCCGTGTTGTTTATGTGGGTGTAGCCGCTGCTGCCGCGACCGATGTATACGTCGTAGTCCTCCGTTTCCGTGATGTTGACAATGTTGGTCATGTAGGCCCTCCCCTGCCTGTATATAGAACCTTCCCGCATCTAACTTTTATAGTTAAGGGAAGGTGGTCGGACCCGGCAGGGTACCCAACGCGGCCGGGCCGACTCCACACCTATCATATCGTTACTGTATCCACCGTGTATCGCTCTTGTATATACAGGAACCACCGGTCGGTTTAAATAAGTTGGCGTAGCCACGGGTTTTTTATACGAGGGTCTCGAATAACCCTTCTATGCGTGGACGCAAAGGACTGAACACGTTGCTCGTTGGCGGCGTTATCCTTGCCGTGATTCTTGGAGCCGCCGCAGTAACAGTGTACGGTGATACCGTCACCGGGTCCACCACGGATACAGGCACGGTTAACGGCCACTTCGACTACTTTGGACAGGAACTTGTCAGCGGCGACGACTTCGACATGACCGAAGTAACGTGGGACGAGGACGGTGACCAAGCAACGGATGGGAACGGGACAACCGACTACCAGCAAAACAGTGTCTCCAACGAATCCGTCCAGACCGCGTCCGACGCATCTGACAACGGCTGGATTAACCTCGCTAATGAGGATATCGACAGTAATTCTGTCACCGTCTGGAACCAGACCGCGAACAGTGTGATTTCCACATCCAACTACAACATGAACCTGACGGACGGGGCAATCAAACTCGATAGTGCTGTAGAGGCCACGAACACCGAGGTCACGATTGACTACGACTGGATGCCGGACTTTGATGGCAAGCGGCGTGCCGAAATCTCGTTCGAGATTGATAAGACAGTACGTGGTGCAACACTGGCCACCGATATCGTGACCGCGAACGCGGTAACCGATGATACCTTCGATATCGTGGAAGCTGAGATCCAGGACGAGGAAACCGGTGACGTAGTGCAGACCTTAGACCACCACGACATGGATAACGAAAACGAAGTCCAGATCCAGTCACTGACAGAGGGCGAATACGAGCTGGTGATCTGGATTGAACACAGTCCAGCGTTTGAACCGAACCGTGTAGCCGGAACGACCGAGGACATGGCCCGGCTGGATATGACGCTGGATACGGACCACGACGGGGACGACCCGGTCGAGGTCGAAGACTTTGCACTGGTTGCGAACAGTATCTCTCCGTAACAGTTTCTGAGAATTCATCTGGACTGTAAACGACGGTATGCTTTGTTCAAGAACGTGTAGCTGCCGCTGGATGGCATTATTCGTAGTTACCGGTTACGTTACTGTGTTGCCTCGTCTATCAGGCGGTGTAATGTTTCCGGGAGTGCAATGAGGTCGCCTTTACTGGTGCTTGGTACGTCGATGATGTAGCCTTGTTCCACCAGTCCCTGTTTCAACGGTTTGTTCCGGTAGTGGTGGATGTTGGCCTGTTCCTTGACGTAGCCGGGTGTCACCAGTTTGTCTTCGTCTTCTAAGACGGCGGTGAACTGGTAGGCCAGGTCGATGATTTCATCGTGGTCGAGTTTCTTCCCGGTCTTGTCCTCGATCGCGTCCCGTACGTTGTCTGTGTCGAACCCGTCCAGGTCCATAATACACTATCACATTATATAACTTTTATAGTTAACTATTTAAGAGAGGGCGAGAAACACACCCGCATGGCACGGGAAGTTGAAATAACGCTTGGCTACCACGTCCCCACCGGGGAGCAGATGACCTCAAAACTTTCTCACATGATCTACACCGGACAAACACAGGAAGCCGGGAAAACCACAGCGATGGAAGCATATGCCACACAGACGATTGAAGAAGACCCGGACAAGAAATTCCTGATCTTCCTGACCAAACAGGGTGAAGAAGCGTTCATGGACGGCCGCCTCATCAACCCGTACTTCAAAGACGAAGTAGACTGGAAATACGTCAAAGAACTGGTCGAAGCCGTCACCGGGTCAAAACAGGACTTCAAAGAATCATGGATTATCGACGCCGTCCAGACCGGGAAATACGACTTTCTGGACGAGGCGGACACGTTGGAGGACGTGCATGAGAACATCCAGACACTGCTGTCACGGCACCGGGACGATGAAGACACCCAAGTCCGGCTGAGTGGGATGAGCGAAGGTGTCTACACATCGCTGAACGCCTACCTCGATGATATCGTGCCGATCGTCCGGGAAGCCAACCTGTCAACGGAGCTTGACCTGGAGCCCGGTATCAACATTATGGACCTCCGGCACTTCGACAGTGAAATGCAGTCCCTGATAATCGCTGACACCGTGGAGAAGGTGTACAAGGAGGAACACGACACTATTATCGGGATTCCGGAAGGCTGGAAGTTCCTGCCGAAAGGCGGCAACCCGTGTAAACGCCCGGTCGAAAGCTTTATCCGGCAGGGAGCGACCAACGGCAACTTTCTGTGGATCGACGCACAGGACATGGCCGGTGTAGACACGTCCCCTATCAAACAGGTCAGTGACTGGCTGCTCGGTGTACAGATGGAGAAAAACGAGGTGGAACGGACCCGGGACCAGATGCCCGTCCCGAAGACCAAGGCACCGGGCAAGGAAGAAGTGATGACCTTGGGTGTCGGCCACTTCTTCTACGGGAACAAGAACCGTGGTGTCGAAGAAATATACGTGATGCCGGCATGGATGCCGGAGATCGAATGGAAAGGCAAGTCCGGTGAAGACCTGGCCGAAGCCATCGCCCGGAAGGATATGCCGGAGTACAAAGCCGAAGACGTGAAACACGCCTTGGAAAGCGGAGAGATCGAGCTGGACCGTGAGATCGTGGACGAAACCGGGGTCGAGGACACCGCCGAAGCAAATCCCGCTCCGGACACGGACAGCACTGACGACGTAGACTATAAGAAGAAATACGAACAGGTCCAGCAGCAGCTACAGCAGTTACAGGAACGGAAGAAAGCGTTGGCGGACGAACTGGATACGCGGGAGGAACGGATCGAGCAACTGGAAGACAAGGTTGCAGAGCTGGAATCCGAGGAGAACAACATCAAGAAGAAGATTATGGAGGAGACCAACGGCGGTATCGACCAGGAAGAACTGTTGAACAGTGTCTCCACCATAGTCCCATCCAGAGAAGAAATAGTGGGAATCGTTGAAGACAAGATTGAGGAACGGACAGCCACACTCGTCACACAGCAACAGTTATCCGAAGCACTGGCCGATGTTGAAACAGGTACGGGTACTGCCCGTGATATCGACTCGGTGCAGGACGCCGTCCTCCAAGACTTCCAAGAAAACGCGGTAGACAGCATCATGCAGGATGTTGCCAGTTTCACCAACAACCAGAAGAAACTGGTGCTGTACCTGGAAGCAAAAGGCAGCCGTGTTGACTCCCAAAAGGCATGGGTGGAGAACGCCCTGGGCTGGAAAGGGTACGGCTCCGACCTCCGGAAAGAAATGAAGGCCCTGATGGACGACGGGTTCGTCCGGAAGGACAGCAGCAAACTGTATCCGAACGTCCGCGACATGATCGAGGACCAGCTATCCGGGTATGACGTGGACGAGGAAGTCATCGACCAAACCCATGAACAGGTACTGGCACGGATCAAGGAGGACACGGAACTATGAACTACCCGCTGTACCTGATCGAGGCCGAATCGTTCCTGAACACCCGGCACAACGACCCGTTCTACTTCGTCACCAAGAACAAGACCGGGAAGAAACATGACTGTGACACATACAACATCCTCGAATCCGGGTTAGTGCCGCCGAAGACAATGGTCACCAGTATCGGGTTGTCGTTCAGCAAGTACGCCCGGCTGGATGAAGCCCTCGACACGTTGCAGGACCAGAAACAGACATGGCAGCAGCGGCGAGACAACCAGTACGAACAGAAAAAGATCGACCGGTACGACAAACGGCTTATCGTCATCGAGGACTTCATCATCGCGTTAGAAGACCAACTGGAGGACACCACAGGCTAACTTAGTGGTTCCTCCCAGTCATGGACGACTTCCCCGGTGAACATCAGGTCGAACCGGAACACTGTAATCGTCTTCAACGCGGTCTCCGTATACCGGACCCGGTTGTCACTGTGCTTGTAGGACAGCTCCCGGCGTTCCGTTTCCCCGGTATGGGTGACGGTGATCTCGAAGTCCATGTCCTCGTACACTTTCAACTCCATGTACCGAGGACTCGGTACCAAGTGACCGTACTGTTCCATCAACCGGCTGTACCGTTCACGGATCCGTTCACGTAGTTCCAGTGTCATCCTATGTGTACCTCCGCCGATTCCGTTCTACCTGTTCGTAGCCTTCTTCCGCAATCGCTACCAGTATCCCGGCCAGCATTACCGGGGATAGCAGCAGCATCACGATATATCCGACCGGGTACATGATGATGTTCCGCAGTACCCAGGCCAGGGTGTTCAACGGTTTGTACCGGTCGAACAGGTGGAATCCGATGAACGCGATGGCGATGATTCGTTCTCCGATACCATCGGAGGAGAACCACAGCGGTTCGTCCCGGAATTCGTACAACTTCATCCTAACCGGTTCTCCTCGTAGAACCGTTCTGCCCGTTGTTTGTCCTTGAAGGTGCGTTGTTTGCCGGCGAACCGGTAGACAACCTTGTCCTCCTGCACGTCCGTATGGACTTCTTGGCCGTCCCGGTTGTACCAGACCGCTCCCTCCACCGTCTTGGATTCGGCCTGTTCCAGTTGCTGTTCGATCTGTTCCTCCTGTTCCCGGATCTGCTCAAGTTGTTCCCGGTTCTCCTGTAACCGGCGTTCTTCCTGTGCGATTAACGTGTTCAGTTCCGGGATCTCGTCGCCTTGGATCTGGTTAGCCCGGTTCTGGACGGAGACTGCTTCGTCCTCCCGGCCCTGTTCCCGGAGTTCCTGTGCCCGTTCCCGCATTTCCTCGACCCGTTGTTCGACCTGTTGCTTCTGCTGTTCCAGTTGCTCGATATCGTCCTTGGTTTCCCGGACGGCCTGTGTCCGGATGGTGCGTTGCGTGGTCAGGTCGCTTTTCTGTTCTTGGAGGTCGTCCGCGTCCTCGAAGCTGGCCTGTTGCTCGAAGTCCAGGTTCTGCTGGACTCGTTCCACGTTCTGCGTGTACTCCCCGATATCGTCCGAATTCTGGTCGAGGCGTTGACCGATACTGATACTGCGGCTGCGGTCCACTCGGCTGTACAGTTCTTTCGTGTCTTCTATAGCCTCTTTCACATCGTCCCGTAAGTCGAACATAGCGGTTACTTTGTCGTATTCTTCCGGCGTATCCATGTCGTACTGTTCGGATATTTCGTTCCAGACCTTGGAGTTGAAGTGTTCGACTCTGTCCGGGTTTTCCTCAATCAGTACGTCCAGATCCTTGTTCTTGTCCTCATCGTCTACACGGGACAGCAGGTATCCGAGCATGATACGGCGTTTCATCACGTTATCGGCTTCTTCAAGGGTGTCCAGTAGTTCCTCGTTGCTTCCTACCTCTTTCAACGTCCAGTCATGCGTCATGTTGTTCGGGGACTCGTAGACCAAGGTAATCGTTACCCCGTCCAGCTCTGCTTCCTCAATCCGGTTCTGGAACCGTTGCAGCCCGTTCAACGTAAACGTTGACGGTTTGACCGCTGTATTATTCTGTGGCATTTCGTAACCTCTCCAATTCATTACTAAAGTTTCGGCGGGTTTTAACCCATTCGATATCGACAACGTCCCGTGGCGTGAAATCGTACAGGTCGTCCGTCCATAGTGTGTCGCTGTTCGGGTTTACCTGTTGTGCCAGGTTTCCGTACTGGGTGACGGTCAATGGTAGCTTCCGGACACGACGGGTGTCCCCGGACGGGGAGTTGTACACCGTTGTCTTGGTGCCGTCCTCGTTTTCCCGGGCCTGTGGCCTGTAGTCAAAGTCGGTGAACCCGGCGTCAATCAGTTGCTGGATGAACCGTTGCATCGCCCGGTAGCACTGCTTCTCCCGTTCGATCGGGTTGGCGGTGTTCCGGGCACGGAACCAGTCCTCGATGTTGATGTGCCATCCGGACCCGCTCCACACGATGTACATATCCTTCTCCGGAATACCGTGGTCAAAGTTCAGGTAGTAGTACAGGTCTTCCACCTTGCCCCGGTCATCGTGGTCGTTGTCCACCACCATGTCACTGTACATAAACCCGTTCTTGTCGAGGTGTTCCCGGCCATCGTGGTCGGCTTTGTACGTCTTGTACGAGGTCTTCGTCGGGTTCAACCAGCTTGATACGCTGAAATACACGTTGACCGGGGTGTGTTCCAGCAGGTGTTTCCGGAGCTTTTCCTTACTGGTAATCCGGTCCCGGATCCGGACAAAGTTCGTGGTGCCGTCCGGGTTCAAGGATTCGACCCGGTAGATGCGGTGACTGCTGTGCGGCGGTAGCCATAGCGGGGCGTCCTGATAGTATTGGGTCAACTGTTCGATGACCTGCACCGGGTTCTTCACACGCTTATCCATTCCCATCTATCGAATCACCCCGCATGTACTGTTCACCGTGTCAATACAGACGTACCGGTTGTCGCCACCCCAGTCTGCGTAGCACTCCATGCCGTCTATCGGTGTGTCAACGTGGTGGACCGCGTACCGGCATTTCAGTTTATCATCTCCTGTCAACGTAACCGACCCGTTTGATACTTCCTCCGTAATAATCTCGTCCACCGCAAAGTCCGCTTCGGACAGGTTTACCGTGTACTGGTACGATTCATTGTCGAACAGCGGTTCCTGCTCCGGTGTCTCCCCTATCAACACGGCTGTACCGATGAACAGGGCTGATAGCAGGAGGAACATGGCGGCGAGGAACACCGCGTAGAGTTTCAACGCCGTCCAGTCCTGTTTCTTCATGGTATGCCATCGGTGTGACAGGGCAACGCCGTCGGCGGCCTGGAGCCGTTCTTTCGCGGCGTTGATCGCTTTGTGGTCACTCATCATTGTCCTCCTCCTATCCTGTCAATCCGTTGTTTGATGCCGTTCCCGAGTACGTAGATGGCCACGACCAGGACCAGTACCTTGACCATGCCCACGCCGATGTGCCATGCGGCATCGACCCATACCCGGGTACACGTTCCGATTCCCAGGAAAAGGTGGCAGTTGTACAGGGGGTGGATGATGATGGCGGCAGCCATTATCATTGACGGGATGCTAACGGTTCGTTCCATTGGGGTTACTCCTCGTGTCTGTCGTCGTACATGTGGCTGACATGGATTTCATCGGTCAGTTCCGGTAGCGTACTGTAGTTCTCTACGGTGGTGAACAGGTCGTTTATCGGGCAGTCCTCGACCAGTGCCGTATTATCTTCTGTCTTGATGTAAAACGTGAGGCCGAACGCGGTGGCCGCCTTGACGTATTCATCGACGTAGATGGACGCCCGGAGTTTTCCGTCCTCCTCGGTGGCCGGATCCAGTTTGAGGTCACGTAAAAAGTACCGTGTCCCCGGGTCTTGGTCGTACACCGTTATTTCCAGCGTGTCCGGCAGGGCGACTGTTATCATTGTCGATCACTCCGCATGAACACTACGGCGACTGTAACCAGCACCACCGCGAACTCCGGGTGAGTGACCGCCATAACCAGGGTTACGATGATGTAGGCGGCGGTAGTGACCGGGTGCTGTTTGATGTAGCGGATGTACTCATAGGTGAACGCCCAGACGATGAACTGGTACAGCGGCAGTTCCAACCGGGTGTGACCACGGCTGTCCACCAGTTTGATGGTGGAATCCCAGTGAGCGTTGTTCAATCGGTCCTCCCACATCTCGTCCGGCATCGTGGACTGCAACTTGACAACATCGTCACTCATCATCCCACCTCGGCTGCGGGTAGTAGTCCGGCCAGTGTTCCGTTAACAGGTCACGTTGTTCCTCATACGTGTCACGTTCTTCCTCTACCGATCCTGCTAAGTAGGCGACGAGTAGGCACAGCAGTAGTAGGCCGATAGCTGTTTCATGCCATCCCTTGCCAAACAGTTCCTGTACCCCGAATACGACCACTCCGGCGGAAACAACTGTTTGCCAGAGCCACCGCTTGGTCTCCTCTTTCATCGTCTGTCCTCCTTGCTGAACGGGTTGGTACCGTGTGCGATGCGTTTCAAGTAGGTTTTGAGTCGTTCCGTGGTGTTCGGATTAGGGAACATGGTGTCGATCACGAGGCCGAAGTACCGGTCACCGTTCTCCACTCGCACCCGGTTCCTCGTGTTCGCCTTCTCGTACACCGTGTACAGCCAGTTTCGCTGGTCGTCGGACAGGTCTTCCTGTGGGATGACGAACACGATCTGCGTGCCCGGTGTCCGCAGGTAGTACTCCTTTTCCGGGGCAGACCGCAGTATCTCCCGGCCGAACGCGAGGCGGTCCTCGTTCTGTGTTGGCCATCCCATCGGGGTTATTCCACCTGTCTAAAGCCGAACTGTTTCATGAACCACTGTTCGTTCGCTTCATGGTCCGGGTCTTCGACACTGTACTTGACGTACATGGTGCCGGCCGGGTGGAACGTCAGGTTCTTGGCGTAATGGTTCGCCGTAATCGTCTGGTTGGTACACATGTGCGGCATCCCGATACTTTTCGGGGTGTCATTGTACTGGCTGTCATCGTAGAAGAACCCGATTTCTTCGAGCTGCACACCGCACGGTTCTCCCACGTAGTCGGTCCCGTTCCGCAGTGACAGGTTGACCGTGGTCACGTTCCCGTCAACGGCTTTCCCGGTGACCTCCCACCGGGTTTCCTCGACCGGGAACTCGCTGGTCGTTGTTTCCTGCTGTTGTATCACGGTACTCATCGCCATCATGCCCAGTCCGATACCGAACAGCAGTATGAGTACCTGTACAATCCGTAGTCGTGTGTTGTTCATTGGTTGTGCCTCCGTGCTTGATCCAGCTTCTGGTCCCCGGTACTGTCGTACTCTTGGGAATCGTCGGACTGCTGAATCTGCGTAAGTTTGGCGGCGTACTCCTTGAATTTCTCCGGGTTTAACTCCCCGGTGCGTTCGGCGTATGATTTACCGTCGGACAGAGCGTTGTACGCCTTCTGAAAGTCTTTGTCCGTTAACGCCTTACAGACCTGTTCCTTGTACTGGTCATAGTCGGTGCCGTTCGTTTTCACCATAAACCAGTCGCCGCCCGGTTCTTGGAACAGGGCCACGTTGTAAAACTTGATCGCTGACCGGTATTTGTCCAACGTTAACCGGGACACGTCTAACTGGTTGTTAATCTCCTGCTGTAGTCGTTCAGCGTCCGCATCCGGAGCGATGAAGCTGAAACTGTCGAACCCCTTGGTCAGTATCTCGTACCCTTCCTGTTCGATCTGTCGCTGGACGAAGTTCGCTGTCTTGACCATGTGTTCTTTGATGTCGTAGAACAGGGCCGGGTCAAAATACGGGGATCGAATACTTCGCAGTGACTCAAACAGGTAGATCCGTAACTGTTTCCGGCGACCGGTACGCGGCAGCTCCTTTATAATTTCAATAGTCTCGTTGAGATCCGAGTCTTCTGACAGGTGCTGCAATACGTTGAAGCTGAACTGTTCAAAATCCAGTTCCTGATACGGTGACCGGCCAACCAGCTTGCCATACATCCCGTTCGGCATCCATTTATTGTATGCGGTGATATCCTCCCGGTTCTCCTCCACCTGTTCCTTGATATCGCTGTTTTCCAGCATCTGGTGCGGGGATACTCGCTGCTCCAACTCGTTCCGGATGAACTTCGTGTAGTCCGTCCGGTCGGAGTCGATGAACGCTTTGATCTTGTCCTTCTTCCGTTCCTTGGAGGACATACTATACTATTATACTCCTTAACTTTTATAGTTAACTTTTGGTGTCGGGCGTCCCCACGGCCATCATGGATTTCGGGTTGTCCGGTGAAATCAACTTCTTGTAGACTTTGCTAATCGTAGAATCAGCTACACCGACTGTAGAAGCTACGTCACGCTGCGTTAACGACATGCCTTCAAGGATTTGGGCGATGTATACGATTCCTGCTGCTCTTATCCGATTCGCATGTTCTATCGCTATCTCGTTGTCCTCAACATACTCTGCAATCCTATTCGCTCGACGGCCTACCCTGTCCTTACTGGAGAACTTCTGGTCTGAATCCACTGGTAATTCTGACACATATCGTTCAACATATGCTTCCAACGGCGGCGGACTCATGTCTATATCGTTGGAGAATTCCCGGTACACTTTGCGTCCCTGTCGGCTAATACGTTTAGTTTCAATCCAACAACGGTCACCTATCTCCTGTAGCGGTACCGGCATCTCTCTGTCCCGCATAACCAGGTAATAACACGAAGCCACCCTGACCCGGGTGCTATCCGTCTGCGGTAATTCTTCACATCCATCCGCTCGACCATATAATTCGCGTGCCGCCTGCCTGACCTCCCGATCAACCTGTAGGGCGTCTTGCATCAAGGTAAGCAGAAGTTCTTCATCCCATCTCGAATTTGGTTCCTTCCGGTGAACATATCGCGATACAAGACCCGGTCCTTTCTTCCCGCAATACAGTTCTTTTGCAGAATTAAAAGGGATTTCACTTGAAAGATGTTCATATGCGGTCTGGGCCGCTTCCCGTACTCGTTCATCCCGTTTATATCGGTCTTCTTTGTCCCTCCCCATACCCTCTATAATGTCTTTCTTAACTTTTATAGTTAACTCTTATCGTTGATTGAGAAACAGATTGTCTTACAGCACCTGGTCCACAACGTAGACCGTGATAACCACGGACACGGCAACGGCCGCCACGATACCGGCACGGAACGCAAATCCTGGACCGCCCAAGAAGTCAACTACCGTCTGGTTCCCAACCAGATAGACACGGGCACCGGCATGGATGAACGTGGACACGATGATAACCGCGATGTACTCATTGTCCGTGTACAAGTCCTGTTCGGCAACGAACCGTTCCACCACCTTCATGGCGACCGGAGCAGCGACCACCGTTGACCCGAAGAACGCTAAAACCCACGTTGCGAAGGTCGCCTGTGACACTGCCATCCACGCAATGATGGAATCTGCGGCGAAGATGATAACGGCTGTGATCGCTCCCGCCCCTGCCGCATAGTCCAGCTTGGTGTCAAGGTCAGTGGCAGCCATATCTGTGGCTTACCACCCCCGCCTTAAATAACTATCTCTTATTGAGGAACAGGTCATCCGGAAGTACGTCACACCGGTCGTGCGGGTGTTGTGACACTTCGCCCCGGGCCATGTCGATCAGGTACCATGTCCCGTCTGCGGCCTTAGCGAAGTCCACGGACCAGAACCCGTCGAACTCCTGTGCCACCTGCTCGACCAACAGTTCGACCTCCTCGGCTTCTTCTAATGCTGTATCTTTACAGGCTTTGTATGCTCGATGCCAGTCCGCCGGTTGTTCCGTACCGACCCGGAACTTGATGCTGTCCTTCGGCCAGTAGAAGTGGTGGCACCGTACCGTACCGTCCTTGACGAGGAACCGGAGTTCGGGAGCGATTGCCAACCCGTTGAACGCGGTGAAGTATTCGTCCAGTTCCAGCCATTCTCGGACGTACAACGTGTGGAACGGGACGTTCACCATCAAGTTATGTTCGAGAAGGGTGGCGATATGGTGCGGGATGCTGGCCCGATCGGGGAGATGACTGGCGTCCGCCATATCATGCTTGTGGCTGGTGGCGTCCGTCCGGATAAACGCCGGATACCCACCGACCGCGTTGACCGCATCATGGACCGGGTCACTGTCGATATCCATACCGTCCCCCTGGAACCCTTGGAACACGTCATCCAGATCCAGTTTGTCGGTGGCCGGTACCGGGACATCCACGTCTTGAAGCCGTGGCCACCACACATCCATACTGCTTTTCTCCTGATACTCCGTGTACTGCTTCCGCAACTCGTCATCCATCATCGTCGGTATCCTCCAAGTTGTGTTCGCGTTGGTACCGGAGCATGATCTGGCCTTTATCCATCGCCATCACGATACCGTCGATACCGGGCAGGGCATCCTTCACCCGGTTCAAATCCTCAACACCGTACCGGGTACTGTTAGAGACATCCGCCTGTATCTTGATGAACATGCAATGACTGTTCCAGGTGAACTCGTACTCCTCAAAGTTGTGGACGGCTCCCTCGGCTTCCAGTTGGTCCTTAGTCTCCTGAACCACGTTTTCAACCAGTTTCGGGATTCGGGCCATGTCATGTTCATCCGGTAACTCACGGTCGTCTGTCATCCGACCACCTGTGTTCCGCAGTTGAGTTCCCGGAGGAAGTAGCCGTTGCTTTTCATCCGGCACTGGTCGTCCATTTCAACCCGGTCAAGTTTGCTGTTGTGCAGGACGCAGTCCGTGCCACCGCCGTAGAAGTCTACGCAGGTGGTGGAGAACAGGATGTAGTTCGAGGTCTGGACCGAGGTTACCTTGCCCTCTGTCTCCATCGGCTTGATCCCGTACGTGAATACGCCGGACAGGACGAACAGTAGGCCGAACCCGATTATCGCCCACAGTTCAGTGTTACTCATCGGATTCGTCATTGTCCTCCCTCTGCTTTGCCGGATCCTCGAATTCGTCCCAAATCTGGTGCGGCATCCAGCTTGTCGTTCGTTCGCTGCGGATGGTGAACGACACCGGTTTCTTGGGGATGTTCGGCCCGACCAGGAACTTGATATACGGCATTCCGTCCTTCATGCCTTCGTCGGACGTTTCAAACGTGACGTACTCGCTGTGCCGGGTAGCCTCGAACCCGAGTTCGTCCATCTTGTCCTCGAACCGTTCCTGTGCTTCTTCGGCCAGCTCCATCCGTTTCTGAATGTACTCTGTCACGGTGTCCGGTACGTCCCCGTCGTATTCGCGGGGGCTGTCCCCGTTGATAACAACGATGTCTTCGGGCCATGCCACGCTGAACGTGTCGCCTTCGTACTTGACCGTGTAGCCTTCCCGTTCCTGGTGCGTGATTTCCACGTCGTACTCGTCTTGCAGGTTTTCCCGTTTTTCCCGCCAGTCCTCCACGACCTGTTGGCCGTAGTCGGCGGCTTCCCGGATGGCGTCCTGTATACGGGTGTCTTCCTGTGTCCGCAGCATTTCAACGTGCTGGTCACGGGTCGGCCGGATATTCGTATAGTCCTGTATCACTTGCATCAGTTGTTTGCCGGCCTTGTGCCGGGCATTGTCCCCGCGTACCTCGTCCGGGTTGTCGGGGTCTAACTGGTTTGCGATCTTGATTAACTCGTCTTTCATGGCTTTGTCGTCGTCAAACATTGTCTTGGTCACCTGCTGTGATAGCGAACTGTTCGATCGTGGTCTGCTGTGTATGTGTCTTGTCCAAGGCGTACCGATACAGACGGTTGAGGCGGGGTTCCATCCACAGGTCTTCCCGCACGTTGTTGTGCAGGTCGATAACGGACTTAACCATGATCCGTTCGTGTTCCCCGATTTTATGGAACAACGCCTTGATACGGTTGTTCCGTGTCTCGTTCGGTTTATGCCGGGCGAGCGGGGATGCCAGGTACAGAGCCGTCCAGAAGTCTTCGGACGGTTCCCGGCGTTCAAAGGATTCCTGCGGATGCTTCACCGCCAGGTTGAACGATGTCCGGTTCGCCAAGGCATGGTCGTATATAAAGTTCTCCACTTCGTGGCTGTCCAGTTCGATAACCTCCACCAAGGCGTTCGATGCCTTACCTAACGCCCAGTAGTACCGGTACCGGTCAACGTCAATCTTGTCAGGCATTCTTGAACATCAGCTCCATCCCGTTCACGGCCTGTACCGCGAAGTGTTCGTCGTCCTCGGTTTCATCGTCTTGGACGATGAACTGTTCGTCCACGAATTTCCGGTAGGCTTGCGGGTCGTCCTCGGCCTGTTGCTCGTAGTATGTCTGCAACGCCTCCTGGTATCCCTCGGCCTCGACCTGTCCGACCTGCCGGTACGGTTTATCGCTGTCACCGTACTTCACCAGCCCATAATTGATTTTCAAGATGTTGTACGTTCTCATAGCTTCCACGCCTCCGGGAACACCCTGAGCGGGCTGAGGATGAACCATTTACCGATACAGACAGGGCAGTAATCGCGGTCCACCCGGTCGTACACCTTGTAATGGATGAACGTACAGTTTTTAGGTTTCGGCCGGTTACACAGGGCTGTCCCCGTGTTCTCCGGGTCTTCGATATGGATGTCGTGATCCGGGTTTGCGTCAACCTTCATGTCGAGTATACTCATTGTATCACCTGTTCGGGGATAATCCAGTCACCGTCGTCATGCCGGTCCAGCTCCATGACACCTTTTTTCCCATCCAGTTCCGGGAGGTCACGGAGGTCGATACCGGCGGCATCGTCTTGGTACAGGGCGTGGATATAGTCCCAGTGCAGCAGGTAGGCGTCCAACGGTTTGCCGGGACCGTTCCGGACCAGTATCGCCATGTATCCGGTTCGGCCGGAACGCTGCAAGTATTCTGTTATGGCCTCGACCTGGTGGGTGCCGTCCTTCTCCGAGAAGTGTTGGGAGAAGTACAGCTTGTTCGTGGTACGGCGTTTCACCGATTTGCACTCGATACCGAGGTAGTTCCCGGGAATGTCCACGAACACGTCCAGTCGTTGTCCTTGATACTGTGCCTGTCGATCTCTGAACGCAACTCCGTTCGGTACCCCTTCATCACAGTTATTCTTGAAGTACCGGTTGAATGATCTAACTACTTGGCTTTCAAAATCCATGTCTTAACACCTGTTTACGGTTGATCCTCCAGCTCTCCTGTTTGCCTGTCTATTGCTACGAATGTAGCAGAGTCATAACAGGAACATTTCTGCTTGAACAACGGTTCTTCCTCTCCTATTACCGTGAGGTACGGTGTTTCACAGGAACGGCATTTTAATAATACCGCTCCATCCTCCTCCACTATCTCTACACTGCTGGACTCGCTGGCTTCAATTTTAGCGGATTCCAAGTTTGCTCACCTGTTCATTGATGTAGTCCCGGTACCGTTCCGGGACTTTCTCCGTGTACACGTAGTACGGCACGATCAGGGCCAGTGATACGACCAAGGCGATAAACCATTCAACGCCGTCCCGTACGTCGTCTACGAACGTGTCATCGTTGGTCATGGTATCTGTTCCTCCTCTACCCCCCATTTATGCTTGTAGTCCATCTTCAACGCCTGTGTAAACGTACTGTAATCCTTGTGACGGGCGTATACGTCGATCACCGCCAGTCCGAGGCTGGTAGCGGTAAACACGATACCGGCCCGTCCCTGTACCGTTATCCCGATACCGAGACAGATTCCAGCCAAGTAAGGGATAAGCCGGTAGTCAAGATGGGTTTTGACCCAGTGCTTGTGGCAGTACATGGAACCGGCCATGTTGAACAGGTCGCAGCCGTTCCGGTGGCAGTCTTGTCGCGGTGTGTCACTCATTGGCTGTCCCCGGTGTGTTCCAGTGTGTGCATCGGGATCGGTGTGTTCAACGCGATCACGGTATACCCGTTGTCTTCCATGTACTGTTTGAACGTGTCCGGCCGAGCCGTCCCCTGCTCCTGTTGAATGGTTTGCAGGGCATCTGCTACCTCATGTTCCGAAGCGTCCACCGCGTAATACCGGGTGACGGCGTACTGTTCGTCCTCTGTTTCGCCTTTTGTCCCACCGATCTTGTACAGGTTCAGGTCGTCAGTCACGGATATCGTCCTCGCTACTCATCTTGAACACGGCGTATTCTGCTGCTTTTTCATGGCTACAGCTTTTGTCCGGGTTGTGTTCTTTGGCCGGGCATTTGAGACACCGGGCCGTGTTCGTATCCATATCCACCGGGACTTGGTATATGTTACCGGAGCTGCCTTCGACCGTGACGTGGTACCGGTCAGCATAGGGTTCGACCTCCACCCGGCCCTGTTCTACCAGCTTTTTGCCTTTCGCCCAGACGTGGCGTTCTGTCCCGGTTGTCACCGTACCGGCCTCATATGGTCGATGTCGTCACGGGCGTACGGTACATGTTTCTGTACGGATCCGCCGCGTTTGTTCGCCAGTTCTGCGGCTTCGATATCGCATTCGAGGCACATTAGTCGTCCTCCTCGATGCCCAGGGCTGCCCGGCAGGACCGGCAGTGTTCCTTGCTTCCTACCGTTCGCTGACCGCAGTTTTTGCATTTATGCATTGCCCCCTCTCTCCTCCGCTGTAGGTGTTATGTTACTGGCTGTCCTGTATCTTCATCAACCGGCTTTCGGGGAACGCATACCATTTGACGCCGTTGTCACAGGCTTCCGGGTACAGGTCGTCCGGGTCGGTGTCCGTCCAGTCCGGCCAGCGATCGTTCAGATCCTTTTTGAATGCGACGACCACGACCGGTTCGTCCGGGTCGTAGTCCGGGTTGTTGTCGGCTACCGTGTATCCGTTGCCGACCTCCCACTCGCTGATGGTTTTGTCCGGTGTTTTCAGTACGACTGCTGTCTGCGGGTCTGCATCCACTACCTGTTGTCCTGGTTCAAAGCTCATGTCCTGTACCCCTTGTAAACCGATTATACACTACTTCCCTCCGCCAACTTTTATAGTTAACTACTGAGGGAAGGGAGATGGGTGGAAATCCAGCTTCCGGCTTCCGGGGAAGTCACGGAGAAACCTGTTACGATCCCGGTTTGCTCTGCGGATGCAGTTGATACAGTCACAACTGGCGTGATGGTCGAACATCCCGCCGCTCGTGTCTAAAACCATAGTGCGGCCACGGGACTCGAACCCGTGTCGGGGACACCGATGGCCGGTCGGTTCCGGCGATGCACGCCAACTGGTGCTGTATCCCGTCAAACCCGTCGTGGACCGCTGCCCCCTATTAGTCCATCACCACCGCTGCTACCGGGTGATGCGACGGTGGACCGGGGTTTTCCCCCGTGTTCATTGAACCTCCGTCTACCGGGCAGCCAGCCATACGGCTTGCAGCCGTCACCGGCTACTCTGCCGTATTCCAAGGTGCTTCGTCCGTTCGAGGGAATTTAATGCGGTGCCTGCGATTTGAACGCAGATTGCCGGCTTTCGACCAGGCGAAGGGAGAGCATGACACGCACACATTGACGGATGCAGCGTAGTGGGATGTTGTTCGGAGCAACACGATATCTCCCTTGCCGGTTGGAAGGCCGGAGCCTTAGCCGTTGGACCAACACCGCAATACCAGTATTACGTTGTACCGGGTCTATCAATCTGTAGTCGGTCTCCTTTATCTACTTTGTCACTCAGGTCGAGTTCTGCAATTTTGCCGCCTTTCTCGTAGTTTAACACGATGATACGGCAGTCCTCCGGATCCTGTACGACTGCGTCAGCTCCCATCGCCATCATCCTGCAAGTGGTGTTCCACGACGTGGTCTGCTCCGTGTTCTTCGACTTCCTCGATGAGGTCGATGAAGTCCATCCCGTACCGGTCCTCGTACAGTGGCCGCCAAATGCTCTCGAACTGGTTGCGGCGATGCCGGACTTCCTGTTCAGCTTCCCACAGGTCCTCCCATGCCTCGACCTGTTCCTGTGCCGGCATCTCGTCAAACCCGGTGTCTTGCAGGTTGAACGCGGCCTCGTCAATATCGTCCTTGATCTTCACCAAGTCCTGGTAATGGTCGATGATATGCCGGAGGCGTTCGACCGGTTTGTTCTTCAACTCCTCGACCTTTTCCCGTTGCTCCTCTGGTAGTCCAGCATCGTCTGTCATTCGTCATCCTCCTCTGTGTTCCGGCCGGCAAGCAGGGCTTCCAGTTCCTGGATCTTGTACATGTCCAGTTCGATCATGTCTACTTCGTCCTTCACCCGCATCAACTTGTCGAGGTACTGACCCCGGTCCTCTACATCCATCGCCTGTAACTCGCTGGCCACGTCCTGCAATTCGTTTTCCCGTCGTGCTACTTCATCTTCCAGTTCCTTGATGTGGTCCTCGATTCCTCCGGTGGCAACCCGCCAGCCAACCCGCTGAAACGTAAGGGTTGCCGGGCCAACCGTGTCATCCCAGTACCCGTCCGGTACCCGGTCTTTCTCCTTAAGCCGTTCCTTCATGTCTTCATCGGGTTCCGCCGGACGGGATAGTTCCACGTCGAACCGAGGGTTGTCCGGGATCGTGATATCGGCGTTACAGGTACCGACTACCGTAATCATGTTCATCGGTTCGTTCCGGTATGTCAGCCGGGATACGCTTTCCGCCTCCGGGTTTGCTTCCGCAATCTGCTGTAACAGGGTTTGGACGTGTTCATCGCCTTCCGGGTCGTTAAAGACTCGTACCATTGGAATCAAAGTGCCGTGCCGAGGAATCGAACCCCGGTGGACCGGAGTGTACCCTTTCAGAGGGAGACAGGGAAATAGACGCTAAACCTTATCTCCCCTTTGCGGATACCGGAACCGGTCGCGTTCACCGCTGTTCAAGGGATAGGCCCCCGCCGTTCCGTACACGGGGACTCACGGCTACCCGGCTATCTTATTAGTGCTTAACAGGTGTATGGTGCCAGCCGAAACCGTTGCACCTGCTTTACCCCGTCATCTCTGACAGGGATCAGTCCGTGACCTCTGCAAGCTGAGGCCGTGGACAAAGTGGACGCACCCGGATTCTAACCGGGGCTCTCCGGGTATCCTCTTTCTTAAAAGCCCGGTGCATTGGACAGGCTATGCTATGCGTCCATTTCGGGGGCAGGACAGCCTCCACCGTTCGGCTCCCATCTACCTGCATCGGGGTCGCACGGCCCGGTGGACGTGTCCCCTACTCGGCTGTTCCTGCCTTTCCCGGAAGTGGGAGGAGCAGGATTTGAACCTGCGGCATTCTCCTTGTAAGGGAGACATTCTTACCGGGCTAAATTACCCTCCCATGAAGCGGCCGGGCCAGGAATCGAACCTGGCTCCTCCACGTTTCCGAGGCGGGGACTGGCGAAGCGAACCCTTTACGTGCGTTCGGCTTTTACCAGGCCAGCTTCTCCGGACGCCGAGTGATCCCGGTCGCCTCCACCAGCCCTTTTTCCACTTTACTAACACAACCCGCCATAACAGCGTGGCGTATCTCCTCTGATACTTCCCGACCAAAAGGCAGGGGAAGGATTTGAACCCTCGTCCTCCCGATGGCGTCGGCCGATACCGTCACCGGTATCAGCGTCCGGCTCGTTTCACCGCACGTAACGGTTCCCAGCCTGTTGCCGTCAAAGGCGGGTAGACCATACTTCCCCACCCTGCCGTGAGGTCCGGGTCTTTTTGATAACGGAGGAACCCGGACACGGAAACCTCCGGTGATACCAATGGGAATCCATCACCACAGGGGCAGGGTTGCCAACCGTCCTTGATTCGCCGCTTCGGTTCACCGTTGCCGGCTTCTCCTAACCCCTCAAGGGCCGCACCCGGAAAGGTGTGTTCGAGGGTACACGGCGACCGCGACGAGGCTTCCTCCTGCCCTACAATGGCTCGACCTGGATTTGAACCAGGATCTCTGCATCTTCAGTGCAGCGTCTTTCCCAAGGGTGGACTATCGAGCCGATATTATTTCGATTACGTGTTGTCCGGTGTGGGAAGCATCCGGCGGTGGACGTTAGGCAGTGGTTCTTGGTGGAACCGGGTCACTGATTTCTGCGGGTTCGGTGATTCGTCGGCTTCCCATGCGTCCTGCAATACTGTTTTCCGGTGTTTGATACCGTCAATCCGGTTAGATAACCGGTTCTGTGCGTTCCGGTATTCTTCCCCGGTCTGGATGATGAAGTAGCCGTCCGGGGATCCGGCGATCGGCAGGTTGTACCGTTGCATCACGTCCCGGATGATGGACCGGGTTTTCGGGGTGGAATCCACGTTGTCGATACCACCAAGCTGTTCGGACAGTTCTTGGGAGGTAATCGCCTGATCTCGTCCCCGGCACCCCTCCAACACGTCCTTGACCGCTGTAATTACGTGTTCGTCTGTCATTCTGGTGTCTCCGGCGTGTCTTCTACTTTATGCCATACGGTTATTTCAAGGTTTCCGTCGTCAATCTGGATGCTGTCACTGTCCAGCGGGACCGTGTCCAGTTCGGTCAGTGCCTGTAACTGGTCGCCGTACAGGGTGACATCCCGGAAGATGAGCTTGATGTAGTACGATGTGTGCGAATCCTTCCGGACCATCCCGGTATTGGTACACGGGTCGTACGCGGTGTGGAACTGGCAGATATCCTTGGCCACCAGTTCGTCCAGTACCGGCTGTGCCTTCCGCCACATATCGGTCGGCTTGAAGTCTTCACCGGGCTGGTACCCGCATTTCGCACAGACCACCGTATCCGATTTATCACTGTACCGACGCAGCATGAGGCGGCTGCCGCACTCCGTACATCGCCGGTTCTCTATGAACTCCATTGTGTCATCCCTCGTAGTACCACGGGAACATATCCCGCCGCAGTTTCGCCATACGGCCGTCCGGGTGTGTGAAGACGATGCCTTCGCAGTACGTGCCGTTGCTGACGCTGGCTTCTTCCGGACTCATGCCGTGGAACCGCATGTGGAACAGGCTGAACAGTTCCTCCTTGAACCACTGGCTGATGGCGTCAAAGGTTTGCGGGTATTTGCCCCATGACGTGTACTGCAAGTATTCCTTCCCGTAGCTTTCAAACGGGATGAACAACGGCTGTTCCAGGTTGTACGGGTTGCCGTTGATGTCGGGGCCGATGACTTCACCCATCCAGTGGCCGTCCCCGAGGTTGTCGAGGTAGCCGCGTTCCACACTGTTGATAATCCCTTTACTGATGTGGGTGGTGCCGTGGCCGAACGGCTGGACTCGTCGGTTCTTCTGCCAGATCCCGGTAATGTTTCCGGATTCGATGAGGATGCTGGCGTTCATCCCGTCCAGCTTCTCAATCGCCATAACCCGGTCGTCCTCGAACACCCATGAGTAGTCCTCGAAGTCGTACTCGTCCAACGTGTCCTTGCTGCGGCGGTCGTTCACTTCGTCTACAACGACATATTTTCCATTCTGCATTTCACGTTTGAACGGGCTGTCCAGGCTTGGCATGAGTTGTACGACGGTGTTCATAGAGTCCGAAGGCCAGGATTTGAACCTGGATAATACCAGTCTACAGCTGGTCACGTCAACCGGGTTGCGTTACCTTCGGAGGGTGCCGGGGAACGGTTTTGATGACGGAGACCTGCCCGGCATGGAACTCCGCGTATGCATCCATCTACAATTCGTTCTGCTTCGTAACAGACGACTTGTTTGTTCCCATCGTATCGGGTGCGGTGGCAGCCCGGCGTTGTGTTGGAGGCCGGGCGTTTTGTCGGCCAGCACCTGTGGATACGGATGGGAGATACGGGGGCGTGGATTTGAACCACGGCTCTCCCGGATATGAACCAGGAACTCTGGACCTGACTAAGCCACCCCCGTCTGGTAGTTATCTGTCGTCGAAACTGAATGGGATGTCATCCTGCTCATGCAGGAACTGGAACCATGCAAATGACCGGAGGATACCGTTTCGCCGTACAGCTTTACTTAAGTTGTCCTCCGCCCATTCATTAAATCTTCGGCGGTACCGGCACGTCCAGTACAGGTTCCGGAACCATAGTTTCACGTCACTTACCATTCCCACTGGTATCATCCTGTGGTGCTGCCTATCCACCCGAGATGGATAGGTTTCAGCACCCAAGACCGGGTCACGAGTGCCCGGTACGTTTACATGGGTCTACCCTGCCACCCTCCGAAGTTCAGCTCGGCCATCGTCCGCGTCCACGGTCACTTGCCACTTCATGCTCATGGTTTGCATCATCTCCGTGGAGTTGTCCGGCCATTTGACGGGGATCCGGTACGAGGTTCGATACCATGCGATGTGCGATACCATGCAAGATTACGTACCGTTATCCCTTTCGTCTATGCGTAGAGCCGGTCGTCTATCGGGGTGTCGGCAAGGTCGTTGAACTCGTCGTCATCGTTCATGTCTTCGAGGTCAATAACCGTTTTGTGCCGGCCGTATTTATCCATGTCGATATACATTGGTTGGTTCACCCTGTGTCCGTATACATACATTATACTCTTTAACTTTTATAGTTAGCGGTTGGAGGGGAGAAATGGAAAAAAGGAAGGTGGTGGTCCGTGTTACCGGACGCACCGTACCTTCTTGTCACCGGCAAAGTTGGTGTACGTTTCACAGGACATGTCCCCTGTCTCAAACGATTCGTACCCGTGCTTTGCCATGAACTGGGCGATGCTCTGCGTCTTGGTCTTGTCGAGCGGTCGCCGGTCATCGAGCTTGGATTCCTCCAGGTAGTTCACCTGCTTTTCCAGCTCGGTCACCTGCTGCTCCAGTTCTTCTACCCGGCTGTCCCGGGCGAAGTAGTTGTCCAGTTCCGCGACAAGGGCGTCAATCCGGTCAAGGACCACGTTGAAGATACTGCTGTCACTGCGTTTCTCTACCTTGGTCGTGTCTTCAATCGTTGTGTCCGGGTCGTAATGGTCGATCGTCATGGCCCGGTACTTGTCGCTGCTGGTGTACGTGTCACCGTTCCACCAGAGGCCGTCACCGTCCGGATACAGGATCTGTTGGCCAGGTTCCGTGTTGACCTGCATCCCGAACCGGTAGCTGCGGCCGTCCTGTGCAAGGACTTTGACCGGGACGGCGATACTGAACTTGCCGTCTTCCATGTAGGCGGCAGCGTCGGATGAGATTGCTTCCCACTGCTTTGCCCATTCCGGGCCGGACTCGGTGGACACGACTTCATCGTACATCCACTGTCCGTTCCGGTACTGGACTTTGAAATCTGCGGTGCCGTCACTGTCGGCGTCGAACGTCACGGTTTCACCGGAATCACCGTCGATCGTTGATGATTCACCGATGAACCGGAGATGGTCGCCGTACTTCTCTACTGTGACGTGGAGGATACGGTCAGGATCTGTTATCTCCTGGGTGCCGTCCCCCCACACCTTTTCTTCTGTGAGTTTGTCTGTGAGTTCTGTGTAGTCGGCTGCTGCCCCCATCCCCATGATGGTGAGTACAGCAACCAGTACCGTGGTTGCTTTGAGTTGTGTGTTCATTCAGGTTCTCACCTGGTATTCATATCTTGGTCGCAAACACTTTGTACAGCTTGTTTTTCGTGTTCGTGGTCTGACTCAACGAGTACGTTTTGTCCGGGTACTCCTGTAACTTGTCCCGGTGTTCCCGTTGGATGTGCTGTGAGACATGGCCGGCACTGCCCGGCCCGTTGTACGGTTTGCCGCAAAAATCACACTCATATCCCATTGGTTCTCAGTAGGTGCGGTGGCCGTCCCGGTAGACATGGATGTCCGGATCGGTTTTCCAGTCGTGGACCTGGAACTCGATGTCGTCCTGTTCGTACGTCACCACCCCGTCTTCGACCTCGGTCAACAGGTATCCGAGGTCCGACATCTCGCCCAGTGCCGCGATGTAGTCATCCACTGTTTCTTCCTCGATGTCTTGCCATACGTCGAACGCTTCCCGTAGGTGGTCAGTCATCGTGTATCACGCATAGTCCCAACTGTCGCCGCAGCCTTTGCAGGTCATCTGTCGGCCGAGTGACGGCCCCGGTGTACAGCTATCTTCCATGTCGGCGTCCCGGCAGTCGCCTTCTGCTTCTACCAGTGCCGCCATCAGGTTTTTAAACTGGTGGAAGAACCCTTCTGACCGGGCGATGGCGACACCTTGTTCCAGTTCCCGGTGCCACAGGTACACGTAGTCCCCCATGCCGAACGGGTAGTCCACGGTAAACGCTTCGACTGCTCCGTGTTCCGTGATCGTCCGGATATAGTCCTCCCGGTGAGCGTTATCGAAGTCCGGCTGGTGGTCTGTCGGGATCTCGTCCAACCGGTCCTTAAGTTCTTGTTTGAATCCGTCGTGTGTGTACGGAACCGGGTGTTCATCGACTTCAAAGATCATTGGTCTTCCTCCTCAAGCTGTGCGATCGGGTTGCCGTCATGTTCTGCCTTCAACGTGACGTTGTATCCGTTGTTTCGTAGGTGTTCGATGGCCTTGCACCGGGCCTCCATCAGTACGTCCTCCGGCACACCTTGACTGCGGAGGGTGCCGGACAGGTAGACGTAGTTGTTCATCTTATGCCCAAAGTTGATCTGGATAACATCGTACTCCTCGTGGTACAGGTCTACCTGTACGATACCGGATTCTTCCCGGACGCCGTGGCCGTCAACTCGCATCGTTTCCCTCCTCGTCGTCTTCGGGTTTGAACCGGGTTTCTCCGCAGTCGTCACATTTCTGGACGGTAGCCGTACGCCCATCGAACCGTTGCTGCTGGTATTTGTCACTCCAGTCATGGTTGTAGCCGGTGCCGTCACAGTCCGGGCAGTCGATCTCTTTCTTCATCCTGCCGTGACCATCACAGTTGTAGCACGGGGCGAACGTTTCCGCTCCACACTCCGTGGATATCGTGTGTTCACCGTTCACACAGCCGTCACAGTCACATTCCGCGTCCTCGGTGACGTACCGGCCACGACCCTCGCAGATGATACATTCGCAGTCCATCGGTGTGGCCTCAGATGGATAACCGGTCTGCGACGTGGAGGGAGTCGTCCACGATGTGGAACCGGTCGGGTACCTGTTTCCGTGCCCGTTTCTTGATGTCGGTGAGGGATTCGTAGCACCGGCAGTCCACGTCCACGGTGACTTCGACCCGTGTATCGGCGGTGCGGACCACGGTGTTGATGATGTCTACGTGGTCGATGTTGTCCTCTACCAGGTGTTTGACTCGTTCTTTTTCCTCGTCTTGTTCCCGGCCGGTATGGTCGAACGTGTGGTGGCGGTCGAACTTGTTGTCCACCTGTAGTTCCATGTCTACCGGGGCGTGTTGGCACGGTTCCGGATGGTTCCGGGGGCTGCCGCATGGTGCCGTGTCTTCGGGGTTACGTCCGTACATAGTATCGTTACCCTGCAATGTCGATGTAATCTTCCATGTCCGGTTCTGTTTCCAGTTCTGTCCGGGTCCAGTATACTTCACCGGGCGTATCATGTTCTATGAGTTCGGAGCTGTTCGTATGCTGCTCCCACCAGCATTTCCGTTCCGTAAACGGGTTGACCCCGCCGGAACACCGCACCGGTTTGGATGTGACCGGATTCCAGTTGATACAGATATCGGCGTCACAGTCCGCCGGATCCGGCTGCTGTGACGGTGGCGTGTACATCCCGTCCTCAATACGGGTGTACCGGTTGATATCGGTGCAGGCGTCCCCGGTGCAGAACACGACCCGTTCGTAGTCCCATGCCGCACAGGTTCCACTGCTGCTGCACGCGACACCGTCGTCCGTGTCGTATCCTGCGGGGTATACGGTCGCCGTGTACACGATTACAGAGCAACCGATAATAGCCAGTACCAGCGTCCAGTCTCTAAACATCGTTGTCACCGTTCTCCGTGAATGATCCTGTTTCCGCGTAGTGGAACAGTACGTCTTTCCAGTAGTCGAGGCGTTCCCGGATCGCTGCGTCAACGTCTTCGACTTCGGACCCGGCTTGGAACCCGTCCGTGTTCCCGATGTGGCCGCGTTGGAGTTCGGCGGCGACCAATGGCATCACGGCTTTCGCCACACCAATCCGGTTCATCTGCACCTGCTGCGGGACGTTCCGCAGTTCATGGGACAGTTCCAGTTCGTCCACGTCCTTGCCGTTGTACCGCATCTGCTCCCGGTACAATTCCACTTTATCCAGTGGCTGTGTCAGGGGTTCCGGATCGTTGTCAGGCTGTATCAAGGCATCGAAGTTGAGGTAGTCACCGTTCAACGTGAATTTGATGGTCCAGACACCGCCGATATAGTCGTGGCGTTCGTCCCGCATCTTGGCGACCCAACTGTCTTCCCAGTTGCTGAACTCGTTGCCGGCCACGTCTTTGATAACGACGTACTCGGTGTCGTTGTGCGGCCGGATCTCGATGTCCGCAATCTTCACCGGGCGTTCAAACAGCTTCTTCTCCATTGGTTCTCCCCCGTCCACAGTGCTGACACTTGTACATCTGGAACCCGTCCTTCGGGTATCCTTTCGGCTCCATCTCGTTGCCGCAGTCCGGGCACGGATGCCCCGGTACCGGTAACAGGCCGTGCAGCCGCCGGACCCGGCTGACGATACCGTCAATCACCGTTATCATCCTCTGGCGGTTTGAACACGACACCGTGGGACGTAGCGTACTTAACGTGCTCCACCAGTGTATCCAGCAGGTGTTCGTATTCTTTCAGTTGGCTCATGCCTTTCCCGGTCAGCATGAACCGGACGGTGTCCTGTTCGATGTCGTCGTATTCTTCCAGTACGTCCATCAGTTGTTCGGCGGTCCCGGTCTTCGGGTCTACGACCACTTTGCCGTGTTTCCGGAAGTCGGCTACGTGCTGCCGGACCTGGTTCGTGGTGCAGCCCGGGATCTTGTCCGCCAGGTCGTCGTAGTCGTACTCCGGGTTCGTGGCGATACGAGCCAGCAGCAATACTTTCTTCACGTTCATCATGCGTTGTTCACCGGGATAGGCTGGTCACGGTTGGCAAGTTTCTGTCGTATTTCTTTCTCGATCTCCAGTTCCGGGAGCTCCATGTCCAGTCGCCGCAGGTTCGGGTCGTGGATATCGTACCCGACTTCGTGTTCCCGGTTCTCATGGTCCTTGCAGGATGCGTAGTCGAAAAACAGTTCACTGCAATATGCGGCGGAACACAGGTATGCTGTGACTTTCATTGGCATGGTGGTCACCCGATGTATGGCAGGTCGTCGCTGCTGATGTTGATGTTTTCTACGGCCGTTTGCAGTGGTTCGGTTTCGATATCTTCCTCCTCACCGATTTCCTGTAGCAGGGCAATGGTCTCCTGTTCGCCCTGTTCCTCCACCAGTTGGGACAGGGTGGTGGTCAGGTTCTCCGAGGTCTCCTGTTTCTCTTTCCTGATCTCTTGGTGGCGTTGCTTCAACCGTTCAGAGATATCAATTTGGAGGCGGAGGATGTCTTCCAGTTCCTGAACGATATCCTCCGTCAGCTCGTCCACGGTCACACCGGGTGGGACCGGTGCGACCCCGCACTCCTCACAGGGTTCCATTGACCGGTCGGCCGGCGGTATCTTTTTCCGGTGGATACACGTATCGTCCGTCCAGTACGGGATGCCCTGCCGTTGTACATCCCGGCCATCACTCTCCAACTGTTTCCGGCGTTTATGGGCGTGTTCAACGGCTGCTTCCTTGTTCTCCGTGAGGCTGCCCCGGTTGAAATACTTGCGTTTACTTTGCCGGTGCCCCATGTAGCTGCCGGCCAGTCCTTCACCGTCGTACTCCTCCACCTTGAAATTACCCTTACTGGTGGATGTGACCTCGATAATGTAATCCACGTACTCATCGTCTTCTTCGCTCATTGGTTCTCCCCGTAGTTGTCTGGAAATTCGGTGACGGTTTCGTTCTGTCCGTAGTACCGGTATTCGATGTTGGAGTCTTTCTCGTTTTCCTCGCAGCGTTTTGCCGCGATTATGAACCGTTGATGGAGGTCCGGATGCATCCCGACCTGGCCGACGAACGTGTCCTCGTGAGCGTTCTGGATGCTGCGGACCAGTTTGGCGAGTTCGGCGGGATGGATGTCGGACAGGGCATCTTCGACCTCCTGTACGTTGTAGGTGATCTGTCCGTTGTCCGTACAGCTCCGGATGGCATCAGCAAGTTCACTTGTCATGGTTGTGCCTCCTGTTCGGTCATGCATTGGTTGATGGGGTCGGCGGAAACCGTGTTACTGTTCACCGCCTCGATCGTGATGTTTTCCGGTGTCTTCTGTTGCACCGTCCATGTATCCGTGTGGTTGACAGCGGCAGCGAGACAGTCGAGGTCCGCCACGTCATCGTAAAACGTGATCGTGTCTCCCCGGATCGCGTTCTCGTACACGTACGCGGCTTTGTCCGGGGTCACATCTATCTGCGGGGGCAACGAGACAACGGCAATAACAAAGCCGAGGACACCCAACAAGATGACGCCGGCCACCACGAGCGAGGTGTTAATCAGTCCTTTCATGGGACGAGTTCACCTCCGTCCATATGGGTGCTGATCTTGAATATTTCGCCCCAACAGTCGGCGTACACCCATAGACTGTCGCCGTCCTGCCGGATGTACTCGAACACGTACAGGTACCAGTAGTCGTCCGGTGTGTCATCGGCTTTTTCCGGGTGCCGGTACCGGTTCCGGTACTTGTAGTCGCCCTGGTATGGGTCTTCGATGTTCCACTGTTTCACGAACTTGTCGAACGATGTGACGTGGATGTGGTCGATATCCGCCTTTTGCATCCGGTATTCGGTCGGGTCGTCAAAGTCATCGTCCTGTTCCTCCATGCACACCGTGTATCCTTCCCGGTTCACGAGTAAGGCGTTCCGGATTTCCTTGGCATCGCCGTAGTCGTACCGGTCGGTAAGGTTCGGGTGCTGCGGGTGCGAATCGAATTCCACGTCGTCATCCAGCTCCACAGTAATGTTCTGCCCGGCCACCCACACATGTTTCTCCGGTTCATCGCCGGGCCGTTCCGCCGGCATCTGTGGCGGCTGGTCTGTACCGTTGTCACCGAGCAGGGCGAGGCCGGTAATCAGTATCAGGATGACCGCCAGTGCTGCGACCGCCCACCACGCTCCAGATGTTGTTGGCTCGTCTGTCATACGCGGCCACCGTTGCTTTTGACCGTGATCTGCTTGTCTCGGATGCTGTCGATCGGGTTGACAATGTCGTAGCCGAGGTCGGCAGCGTCCAAGATGTCGATAACCCCGTCAAGGGCCGCGATGAGCAAGGGGCTGAAATTGGCTCGTTCCCCGTCCGGGTACTTGATCTTGTCACCCCGCAGCATCAGTTTGCTGTCGTTGACATCGAACGTCATCTTAAACGTTACGTCCTTCCCGGTGCGTTTGTCTTCGGCTACGTTGACTTCCAACGTAATACTGTTCAACGGCCCATCAAAGTATTCCTGGTACCGCTGCACACTTTCCAGTTCCACAATGTAGTCGGTCATTCTTGGTCGTCCTCCTCGTAGTCCTGTATGTGGTTTGGAATGGTGTGTATGGCTTCGTCAACGTCTTTGTCCAGTTCTTCGACCGCTTCGGGTCGGAGCTTGACCGCAAGGATGGTCTGGCACCTGGCACAGCGAACGGTTTCACTGTCTTGTTCTACGTATTTGCAGCCGCAGATTCCGCAGATTGTCTTGTTATCCTCGTCGTCCGTCATGCTTGGTCCTCGTCCAGTGTGTCCTGCCGGTCGTCCTGCCGGCGGCGTTTCCGTTTGATGTCGTGGCAGATTTCTTGCAGATCCCGGTCGATGGTGTCTACATCGCCAAGCGAATCGTAGACACCGAGTAACGCGGTTTCCAACCGTTCCACCCGGTGTTGAAGCTGCTTGTTCCGGTATGCGAGGTCGGTAATCTCCCGTTCATCCAGTTCCTCGAACACGTCGTCCAGTGTAGCGTAGTATTGTTCCATCTCCCCGATATGGGTGATGAGGATGTTTACCAGGTTCGCGGTCGGGATCTGTTCCACCCCGCCGAAGTTCTGTCCTTGGCGTTCCAGTCGTTCGTCAATGGATTCGTAGCTCATCGTATCAGTCCTCGTCCTCGAATTCACGTTTCAGCAGGTTGTACAGTTCCCGAGCTTCCTCCCGGTTCAACATTTCTTGGCGGCCCCGGGCGAACTGCATATTGGGGTCTGTCCGTGTTTCAATGGTCAGCATGTCTTCGCCCATCGTTGCCCGGCGAAGGTCGGATAACCGTGTTGTTGTCATGCTTCATCCTCCGGTTTGGGAGCGGCACAGAGTGCGGCGAACAGGCGGCGTGCCCCGTAGTAGTCCAGTTTTTCTTCCGCGATTTTGAGGGCTTGGTACGGGTTGTCTTTCTCGATGGCGGTACTCATCTGGCCGACAATCCGCATCTTCTCCGGATAGTCGATATCCGGTATCATGGCCTCTAAGTGTTTGTCCGCCTCCTGTTTACGGTAGGCGGGGACGGGTTCGCCCATCGCGTCGTACCCGAATGATGCGTCCTGTCCTGTTTCGGTCTGTGTGCTCATTGGTCGTCCTCCTGTGTACGGGTGATTTGCAGTGTGTTGGCGTCTACAACGGTGACTTCGACACTGGCGTCTTCATGGAAATGGGTTTGCTCGAAAATCTTGTTGGGGATCCGGAGACCGAGACTGTTCCCCCATGCCCGGATATGCTTGGTCCACGATTCGTTCATCTTACTCCACCTTGCTGTAGTCTACGTTGATAGCTTGTTTTAACTGTTCTCGGCGTTTCTCGACACGGTTCTTGGTGCGTTGGCGTTTGTCGGTGTCGATGTAGTCCATGATACTGTCGGATATCCGCTGTTCCAGGTAGTCACGGTGGTACTCTTTCAGTGCGTTCAGTTCGATGTTTACGTCCCGGCCGTTGCTGGCGTGTTTCATGAACCGGTTGCGGAGTTCCCGGTCCTTGTCCGTCTTGCTCGGTGACGGGTTTTCCGGCAGGTCGAACTTCTTGACGTGTTCCAGGTTGAGGGCGATCCGTTCCATGCGGAGGGTTCCGGTAGCCCCGGATTTCATATCGTACTTCATCGGCCCGTTCATCGGCCAGATATCAAAGTACGTGGAGTCGTCTTCCTCGATATCTTCCCGGACAGGGATGCCGTAGTGAGCCATCGTGTTCTGGATGGCGACCGGGGCGTGCAGCCCACTGGGGTTGAAGTCCCCGAAGTACAGGATACGGATATCCTTGCCGTCCCCCAGTTTGTCGAGGAGGCGTTGACAGGCTTGGAAAATCTTGCTGTCACTCCAATCACCGCGTGTGGCTTCCAGTCGGACGTTCAGTTCGTTGCAGATCGGTTTGAACACGGAGGCCAGTGACTGCTTTTCCAGCCATACCTCGACGTAGTACCGTTGCTCGTCCCAAAAGTTCTCGTTGTACTGTTGCCACATCTGTTCGACCTGTTCCTCTAAAAACGTGGTGTGGCTGACGTATCCCGGATCCATCCGGGTGGCAGCGGCACGGGACGCATCCACGATGAGACTGGGGTTGATGAACCCGGCTCGCCGGCCCTTCTTCACCGCCCGTTTCACGTACTTGTACTCGAACTCCAGACCGTGTTGGGCCAGTTCTTGCTCGAATCCGCGTGACTCCAATGCGTAGTAGATGTCACGGACAGTCCGTTTCTCCTCGCTGAGGATGCTGGTAATCTTTGCCAAGTAGAGCTGGTACTTCGCTCCGGGCGTCCAGTAGTCCGACTGGAACGGTTTCTCCATCTCCTCCTCTCCCATCAGTTATCTATTCCTCCTCGATTGCCGGGCATTTCCCGTCGTGGTCGCGGCGGTCTCCGCCGCAGCCGGGGCAGCGTGGATCCTCGAACGGTTGCTCCGGGTCCAGCATGTCCCGCAGGTTTTCTACGGCTTTCTTGATGTTGTCTACGTCCTTGAACTCCATCTTGTACCCATCCAGGATGGGTACTTCGTCCCCGAAGAACGTCTTGGTCGCCTGTTCTTCGAGGTTGTCGATCATTTCGTCCAGCCAGTCGAGGATGTCTTCCTGGTCGAACGTCCATTCGTGGTTCCGTATTTCTACGTCCCATCCGTTCTCCTCTTTGTAGTGTTCCTTCAACTTTTCCGGTGTGCAGTCCTCCGGGTCACGATTGTTACCGGGATGGAAGTCAATATGACCGCGTCCACCGACCTTCTTGTATCCGCGTTCGTCAATTTCCTTGACTTCAGCTTCACGGGAGTCTTCCTCCACGTAAATCCACGTTTCGTAGCGTACGCCGCTTGGTTCAATCGGTAGGTTATCAGGGTGTGTGCTCACTGGTTATCGCCTCCGTAAGGTCCGTGGTAATCCAATCCGATATGCAGTTTATAGTCGGCGTTTTCGATTCCTACCTTGGACTCGATGGACATGATTTCAAAGTACGGTTCGATCGCTTCTTTCTCCCGGCGGGACAACCCGTTCAGGCGGACGCCGAAATGGTTCCGTTTCTTGGCTTTAACCCGGAGCTGCTTGTCGCTGCCCCACACCGTTTTCAGGAATCCTTCCACGTCATCCAATGATAGTCCTGTCATCGCTATGCTTCCTCCGTGTTGACCACTTCAACGTTGCCGTCTTCGTGGACGCGGTACGTGGTCTTGATTTCGGGTTTGCGGAAACTGTTCGGGATGGCCTCGTCTGGAACCTCTGTCTGTGACACCATCTGTTGGGCAAAGCTGGTGTCGTTTTCTTTCCGGTACATGGTGAGTTCGACCGGCCACCCGTCGAATTCTTCGGGTGGGTCGAACGGCTGCGGGTAGCCGCAGTGGGTGCAGCCGTCGTCCAGTTCGTATTCCGGTGTCCAACCACCGCAGTTACTGCATTTATGCCAGTTGTCCTTCATGTTCGGCGGGTGTTCGCCTTGGCACTGGTCACAGTAGTTCTCTGATTGTTCGCTCATCCGTATCTATGCCTCTTTCCGTTCCCGGATTTTCTGTAATGCCTGTTCTGCTCGTTTGTTCAAGGTTTCCTTCGTGATAAGGTGGCCGTCTTCAAGTTCTTCCAGGATCTTGTCGTAGGAGTACGTCAAATGTTTCTGGATCGGCATACAGTCGTCTACCAGGAACTGGACATAGGTCATCCCGGTATCCTCATCGACACCGACCTGTTTGGCGACAAGGTCTTTTTCCAGTTCTTGATGCCGGATACGGGTGTTCTCCCGGATTTCCAGTGTTCCGGCCGGGAAGTCGCCGTAGACATGGATGGGGCCGAGGTAGCTCCACATCTTGGCCTTTCCACGGGCTTTCTCATCGCGTCCCCAATAGAGTTGTCGGACGGTTTCCCCGTCCAGTTGCACGATCATGCCTTGGGTGCCTTTCCCGCAGACGTGGTCCGGGTTGCTGCCTACCGTGTTTGCTTGGCCGCACCGGTCGCATGTCCGGCCTTCGGACACGCCGATACTGTAACTTCCTTCGCGGTCGTCGTCTGTTGCACAGTCTTCACATATTGCCATTGTCTTCTGTCCTCTATGGTTCCTTGAAGTGGAGTTCTACGTTGTTTGGTTTGTAGGTGTTGCAGTGTACTTCCACGATGTGGTCGAACGTCATCTTGTCACCGGGTTTGAACGTGAGCGTGTTGTCACGCCATTCGGTCTCGACCAGTTGCTGGTTCCGGTACATCCGGACCTGTACCGCATCACCGCTTATTATGTGAGCGGTGCTGGACAGGTAATCACTTGCCAGTACCTCGCCGTGCGTACACTGGACTGTCGGCTGGACTAATACCACTCCCGTACTTAAACCCGCGATTCCACCGATGAACAGTCCGATTATTAACGGTATCGTCGTACTTTGTGTGTTCTCGCTCATTGCTGGTTTTTACCTCCATGACCAGTCGATGGTGGCCGTGTTGTTCAGTTGCTGTGCGACCTGTTCCGCATCGCTGTGGGTTTGGATTGTGCGGGAGGTGAACGTGTTGAGGTCGATAACCGGTTTGATCGTCCAGTGTTCCGGTTCCCGTGCAAGCCGGTCCAGTGCGGCGTCTTCATCCGTGTACACGTCACGGGGTGCATCGGTGCCGTCACACAGCAGGTAGTATATCTGCATTATTGTTCCTCCGTGTCGCCGGGTTCGATGAGTTGTTCGTTCCATTCGACGCGGGTGTCGGGCATGACGGATACGGTGGCTTGACAGGTATCGCAGTCAAGCTCGTATTCCTTGCCCATTTCCGCGTCAACGATCGGAAGGTCAAGGCTGTCACCGCAGTCCGGGCAGGTCGGCCGGTCACCGATCATTGTTCGTCCCGTTCCAGGTAGCGGCGTACCCGTGATTTCAACTCGGTTTCGGCACTGTGACTGTCTACCTTGAACACGGTGTTGCGGCCTTTCCGGTACTGTTCCGGGTGGTCGTGGTAATGGTCCAGCATGGAGTACACGGTGGATGCGACAACGTGGCGGCTGACCGTGTCGAACGCCTGTTTCACCGGTTGCGGTGTTTCGGACAGGTAGGCGTAGTGCCGGAGATCGTCAATCACGGTTTCCGCATCCAGTCCGTGTTCCTCGGCCTTCTCCTCTACGAAGTGGGCCAGTGTCTCGGTCGCTGCGGACACGTCTTCGTCCATCTGATTGTCTACCGTGTTGTCATTCATCGTCGTCCTCCTCGTGGTTCTGTAGGATGCGGTCGCTGAGTTCTTGGTATGTGACCTGTTCCATCGTCCAGTCGTTTTCCTCTACTTTTTGCCGGAGATGCAGGTACTGTTCGTGAGTGATCTGTGCCGCCATGAACACTTCCATGAACTCCCGGTCCTCGTCCTCGTGTTCTACGATGATGGCTTGGCCGGCGATCTGCTTGGACTCGTACGGGATGTGCTCCTTGTATCCGAACAGTTGCAGCGACGGAGTGGGCTGCTTGCGTTCCCGGATCTCACGGGTTTCCTCCATCACGTCCTTGACTTCGTGTACCCGGTCCATCTGGTTCATGATTCGCTCGATGCGGTCAGCGTCACTGCTCATTTCTGATCGCCTCCTTGAACTTTTGTAGGGTGACTGCCGGGTTCAACGCTCCGACACCGGCATGGTACTGGATGATAAGCCAGCGTTGGAAGTCTGCGAGGTCGGCCCGGCCTTCATCCACCAGGTGTTCTTCCTCCAGTTCCACGTAGCTGTCTACGGACAGCTTTCTGTCGTCCTCATCTGCTTTGAACTGTTCGATTACGTCTTCGTGGGGAACGAGATCGTCCATGTCGAGGTCGTCACGGCGTTCCTCGATTTCTTCGGCCACCCCGTCTTTCAGGTTGCCGTCCTCGTCCGTCTGTTCTTCGGCCCAGTCCTTGAGCCGAGCCAAGCTGCGTACCGGGTCTTGGTCTTCGATGTTGCACCGGGCGATCGCCAGGTTCCGGAGGGTGTGAATCAGTTTCCAGGCTTCCTGCCGGTCGTCACTGTCCATGTCGTCCAGCAGTTGCCGGATCCGGGTTTTGACACGGCTCTGGAGCTGGTGGACTTGGCCAACGTTCCCGTTTTCTTCAATCTGTTTGAGGTTGTCCAGTGAAATGTCGTCGTCTAAGTCTCCGATAACCTTGTTTTCGAGTTCTTCAAGGCTGTCAAGGTCATCGGGTTCTTCTGGTTCGTGTGTGTTGTCCATCGTGTTACACCTGCTGAAACTTGGGTGGCTTTTTCTGGAATTCGGTTTCTTCAACGCCGACGCCGTCCGTCTTGTCGGATATCTTGAGGCCGGGGTACATGGTTTCGCCCTCTTTCTGTTCGAGGATGATGTAGACGGAGTGGTCGTTGTGCTGGATGCTGTGGATCATCCGGTCACCGTGCTGGTCGAGGAAGTCTTGGATTTCCTCATTGTTCATCGGGGATGTTCACCTTCCGGATGCTGATTTCGACGCCTTCACCGTCTTGGAGCTTGAGTTCGTTGAGTTTGGTGCGGACCTGCTTGACAATCTGGTCGTTCCGGTGGTCGTCTACTTGGAACTGGCGGTTGGGGACGTAGGTGAACCGTCGCATCCGTCCTTGGCCGGCTCCGTGGACTTCGACCATGCCGAGGGCTTCGGCTTGGACCATGACGAGTTCCAGCGTGTTTTTGTGGAGCTGGTTGAAGTGGTCTTTGAGATCCGGGAACGACACGGATTTATTGTGTTTGATGTATTTGACTACGTCGGCAAGTTTGGGGTGGTACCCGTACTTGCCTTCCTGGGCTTCTCGGTTCATCTTACTATACTATTATACTCCTTTCTTTAAATACCTTAACTTTTACAGTTACACAGAAGAAGGTGGTTCCGGTCCAGACCCCGGAATATCCGGTTCTGCTCCAAACGCTCCCTCGATTTCGTCCATGATTTCCCCTTCCCGTTTCTCCATGATGATGGCAGCCCCTTCCCGCAGCCAGTCGTCCAAGCCACGTTCACTTAACTGCTTCTCCACCACGTCCTCCAGGATGGACAGGCTGACGATCGGTTCGTACTCGCACGGGCTGCCCTCCTTGTGGTGCATCGTATGCTTCGCCAAGATATTGTTTTCATCCATGTCATCCAGCTTCCGGCGGACGTACCGGTCGCTGCGTTCCCCGTCCTCCCCCTCCTTGGCGATACGGGCGTATTCGCACAGCTTCTTGTACCGTTCGTTGACCGGTTTGAACTGTGGCCCGTCCTGATCGGCGGCGTCCACGTCCTCGGCACTTTCCACGTACGCCAGCATCACCAACAGCATGTGGTCGTCCGCCTCGATCAGGTAGTTTTCCAGTTCGTCCCGCTTCACGTTGTCGATGCTTTCCTTGATAATTGTCTGCATCTCGTACTGGTCGATATCGTTGGGGTCGTCACAGGCACTGAGTTCTTCCGCGACATCCCGGAGCACACGCAGCCCGGAACGGATGTCACCGCCGAAGTCGTTGATAATCGCGGCGGACACGAGGTTCATCGCCTGCTCCGGGATAACGGACTGGTGGAACGCCCGGTCCTGCCGGTCCATCAGGATATCGGTGATCTCCTGCCGGCTGTAGTCGTTGAACATGACCTTGTGATGCCCGAAGCTGCTGCGGACACTGTCGTTGATCGTTTTCTTCAAACTGATATCGTTGGACACCCCGATAATCGTGATGTTACCGTCCCACTGCGAGTACAGCTCGAACGGCCGCAGCAACCGGTACAGTACGTTGTTGACGTATTCGCGGCGGTCCGTTTTCAGGGAGTCCAGTTCGTCGATGACGATGATGATGTCCAGTTCCTGGTCAGAAATGTGTTCGTACAGTTTCTCGACCTGTGACCCGATGCCCATACCCTGCTTGTACGTGAGACCGAACTGGTCGAGGAGGGCGTCGAAGAATTTGGACGGGCTTGGATTCCCTTCACAGTTGACGTACACGGGTTTGATACCGTGTTCGTCCTGTTCTTCCAGTTCCTCGCGGAACTGCTGGTTCATCCATTTCAGGGTGACGGTCTTCCCGGATCCGGCGGGGCCGTACACCATGACGTTTTCGCCGGAGCCGTGTTTGGCCACCCGGTTGTACACTTTTTTCGCCAGCTTCTCGATCTTTTCCTCCCGGTACATGATGTCGTCCGGGACGTACTCCATCTTGAGGGCGTCAATATTGCAGATGATGTCCGGGGAGCCGCCGATGTTGAACGGGCTTGCCATGAGCAGTACAGTATTGCACTCCCTCCCTTAAAAATGTTTGACATGATGACACTTTTGACACGGGGGTAAATAGTACCCCTTTGCGTCAACCCGTCACAGGGCAGAGTGATGACTAACTGCGGCGTAAGAAAATAAGGAAAAACGTGGCGGACGCTGCTTACACGTCCCGCGACTTGATGGTTTTCCGACCGTTCTCCCGGGCTCTGTCCTCTGCACGCTCGATGAGTAGGCCAACACGTTCATCAAGTGCCGTGTAGAAGTCAGATCCCACGTTTAGGTCGGTTGCGTTCCTTACGCCTGATTTCTTGAGGTGTTCAAGACTCATGTTGAAATCACGTAGTACAGGACTTGTATTGCGTATTATTTAAACCTTGTTGTTAGGCTGTCTATGTAGTGATATTCTGGTTTCCTCACTGCGGGGTGTCCCTGGACCTTTTCAGCCAGTGCCACACTCTGCCAGACACGTCGGATTCAGGCGGAAGCCGTCCTCTGTCGGTGTCTTGATCCCCACACGGTTTCCCGGTGGTTCGGCATCGGGCAGCGGCCAGTAGCCGACACCCCGCCGTGATCCCCAGTCAACGGTACGCCACACAGCAGGATTGTCACGGCGACACGCTTCACCGTAGCGAACGGGTATAACGCTGATGTATCCGCTTCACTCTGCCATGCTCTCCCGTGGCCACGTCCTGTTATTCCGCTGAACGCGGTGCCGACCGTTCCCCGGGTTCCCGCCCCGGCAAAGCGGAACTCATGAGAAGTTCCCGTGCGTCCTTCGAGCAGGACACCTCGCCTGGCAGGTCGGTTGAACGGTTAACGACGTTTCCAGGATACGCGACCTGAAACAGACATTATAGAACCCGGTATAAATAGGTTATCATTCTTGGAGGTAGTCCACGTAGTCTCCGAGGTCGATGACCTCGATGGCATCCCCGATCTGTAACAGGTAGAACCCGGTGTTCAACCCGCCGGCCACCAAGGACAGTACCACACCGATGTCGCCGGGGACCGTGAGGGATACGATCGTTGCCAGCAGCCCGAACCCGATCTGCGTCCCGAACACTTTGAGTCCTCGCCACATCTGTCCCTTCAACACTTGGCCGAGACCGGATACGAGGACGGATGCGATACCGGGCCACAGGTCTACGTCTACCATGTACCTGTATCTACCTCCCTCGGTATAAATAAGCCGTGGTTTGACCACGCAAATGACCGGCCTTGAACAGTCAAACCCTGTCTATTTGACGTAGTCGTAGTCCGGGATATACCAGTCCAGGAAGATGATGAACAGCGATCCGAGCAAGGTGAACCCGGTATCGGTCAACGCATCCTCCACCGAGCCGAACGTGATGATGACGGAGCCGAACACGTAGGGGCTGTACGTTTCCACCACGTACTCCCACAGCTCCCAGACGAACGCAGCGGCCAGCGTTATCAGCAGGATAAACACGTAATGGTTGTACGGGATTTCCCACCCGTTCTCCTGTTCCTCTACGGAGACCGCTAAGGCGTATCCGACCAAGGCCACGGTCATCCCGGATAAGAAGTGGGCGGCCTTGTCGTACCCGTGGACACCGCTGTAGACACCGGACGCTCCAAAGGCGTGGACGGTGACAGCAACCATGATAAGCAGCATCAGGCCGGGATTCAACGCTTCCCGGTGGTCCGTGTCCCATATCGTGGGCAGTAACGTGACCAGGAGTGCTCCGGCCGCGTTCAATGCGGTTACCGTTGCCCCGGTGACCGCAGCATACACCACGACCCCAAGCACCACTGCTTGAAGGAAATACGTGGCCATCCGCTGGTATTCGACCGGGATATCGGTGACTGGCATATACCGATTTAAGGTTTTCCCGGCTTATAACAGTTGGTACAGAAGTGTGAAGAAAGTCCATCGGGGTTCAACCAGGGTCCGGTACCGCACCAGGTGAAGGCCCGTCCCCAAACAGGGGGATGCGGCGGTCGCCTCGAATACTTCCCTACCCTTGAAGGGCGTGGAAGTACCCGATGAACTCCGTATCACGGGATAGCACACCGTCTACCCAATTATAACACGGCTTGAGCCGTTGCATGACAGGTGCTATCCGCATATCTGCGTCTTGTTCTCCCCGGTATTTATACCTTGTGGGTTACCACAGGCCGAGTGCGTCATTCACGGTTTCTGCCCGTTGCGAGGGTTCGTACCCGGTGAGGAATGCCCGTGTCCGACCCTTCTCATGCGGGATCTGGATTGCCTGCCGCATCGTCGGGATGGACAGGTCGAGGTACACGATATCGTTGCTGAGATACCAGTGGGTATCACCGTTGTCCCATGACAGGCAGTGAATATTCAACTCGCTGTCCTCCCCGCCGTTCGCATAGAAAAACAGCTCCGATGCCAGATAACAGTGTCCTTCAACACTCCCCTTTTCTGCATCGTACTTATCCTTAGCAATTTCCGGGTGTTGCCGTAACCACGATCGTATTCTGGCCGCTGTCTCATCCGGCTCCACCAGTACGGCTTTTCGCATCATAGAAATATAGGGGTGACTCGGAGGCCGTCACCCCCGCCACCCCTGGAAAGGGTGACAGCCCCCTGAGTTTCCGTTCAAACCAGTCAGCAAGGTTTTTGGATATTCATACTGGACCGGCAGGTGTCCCGCCTCCCCGGGTTCGTGGCCGGTCGATCGTCCTACACTACTACCGGTTCATCGGCTTTCCAGTGGTGGTATAGGGCGGGTCGGCAGTCCGTATGCACGATGTGCATACGGAGTCAATTCGGGTTTCCCCGGTGACTGCCGCCTTCCCCGTATAAGCGTTGCGTTGTTGTGTCCTCCATTGCCGGGCGTCGTGCCCGGCGTTATACAAGCGGCAGCGTCAGGTGTCCTCTGCACCTTCCCCCTTTCTCATGGCACAGTCGCGGCAGCAACCTTGTACCCGAATACGTAACACCGTTTTAAATAAGTTACTCCGGTTCTCGGTACTGCTTGGCCAATTCCCGTAGCTCGTTGGCCGGCTGGATCATGGGCCGGGCGTCCTTGATGTAGCCCAACGTCTGGTCGATCGGGAACGGTTCCAGTGTCCGGGTCTGCAAATACTTGCTGAGGCTGGCAGCGAGGACGGCAGCACTCCGGCTTTGACCGGCGTAGCAGTGGACCAGGAGGCCGTCAATCTTGTTGACGCGGCGTTCATGCAGCAGGTCGGTGACGATATCGGCTGCGTGCTCGAAGTACCGTTCCTGTCTCTGAGCTCCGTCCAGTAACCCGATCTGGTAGTAGTCGTACTGGATGATGGCCGGACGCCGGGGCTGTGCGGACGACACGTTGACAATGGTGTCGATGCCGTGCTGTTCCCACGCCTCTTTGTTGCAGTCGGTTTCGTCCCCGATATACACGTTGGTCAGGTGGTCGTCTACCGGTATGTCGATTTCGTTCATTGTGGTTCCTCCAGTTCCGTGTCTGTCCGGGTAATTTCTGTGATGTACAGTGTGCCGTCTTCAATCCGTTTGGTGACGGTGACCACGTCATCGCTGTACAAGTCCTGTAACGTGGCGTGTGCTGGATCCGTAAGTTCTACGTCCGGGTTGTTCTGCACCAGTCGGGTTACGTCTTCAACAAGCTGCACGTTCTTCGTTTCATGGGCGTTCATCGGTGTCTCGTGACCTCGTCTGCTTCACCAGGAAATTGCGGTGGTTTGGGTAGCCGTAGTTTCGTCCATGTGCCGCGTGTACTGCGATATTCTCGTTTCATTGTACCGGTACGCCTCATTGTATTCGTTATCAACTCCTATGATGTAGTCGCCCCATGATGACTGTTCTGGAACTTGTACTGGTTCTCCAGTTGCTTCGTGGTAGATGAGAGGGGTAGCGGCTATAGCCGCCAGTACACCAAGTAACAGTACCACGAATATCAGGTGTTCTTCCATTGCTATGCTTCCTCCTCGTAGTCGATCGGTGATTCCGGGATGTCGGCTCCGCGTCGGTCCAGTTCCTCCTCGATATCTCCTACACTTTTCAGGTACATGGATGCTAACAGGAGGTATTTGTACCAGTAGAACCGGAGTTCGTCTTCGGTGTATTCGTCTATGGTCTTCGGGTCGTACTCGGTGTCTTCCCGGTGCATCTTGCCCTGGTGGACGCTGACACCGCGTTCCGTTTCAAATTCCTTACCGCACTCCTCGCACTCCGGCATGGTCCTATTCCTCCGCGATTTCCAGTGTGTGCGGTCCTTCCTGCCGGAGGACGCCGCCTTGTACGGTGAACCCGGCTTGTTTCAACAGTTCGATGGTGTCTTCCAGCGGCATTTTTACTGTCCCTCGGCGTTGACAATGTCCAACAGTTCCGGCCAACCGATATCCTCATCGGTGGTGCGGATCAGGTCAACGATCTGGCTGATGTTGTCCGCTACGTCCTCTGACTGGATGATGTACCGTGTTCCATTGTAGTTGACCACGAATTCGTCCTTGTTGATCGCTGTCCGTAGCAGTGATTTCGGGTTGTTCAGTGTCATCGGTATCATTAGTTGTGGTCCATGTGGCCGTTTGTGTTCCGTCCGTTGCGGCAGGACTGGCAGGTATAGGTTTTCGGGTGTTTGCAGACTTCGGGCCGTGCATGCATCGGTAGATGTTTCCAAAAGCGGTTGCGGAAATTCATTGTGGTTCCTCAAGTTCGTCTTCCCAGTAGATAGCTCCGATAACGCCGTTACTGCATTTGCTGCATCGGCCTTCACCGTTACATTCCGGGCATTTCTTGGTCAGTTCGACCAGTTCCCGGTCGTCCTCCTCGTCCGGCATCTGTTATGCACTGCCTACGGAGAGGCCGACCATGAGAGCGGATCCGGCAGCGGCACCGATCTTCTTCAACACTTTCTTCGGCTTCTTGTACCGGGTGTCGTCTTCGGCGTCGGTCATTGCGAGATACCTCGATGTATACGTTGGTCGGCTACGGTTATATGCGTTTCAAATCGGTTCGGGTTCCGTGTTATTCGCCGGTTTCTCCTAAGAGGCGTTCAAGTTCCTTCTTCCGGCCAATCAGCTTCTGTATCTTTTTCCCGTTCTTCCGGTTGATCGCGTACCGGGCCATCCGTTCCTCGATCTGTTGTTCCAGGTCGTTTTTCCGGGCGGTGAGAACCTGTTTGACGGTTTCGAGGACATCGTGCTGTGCCTCTTTCAGGTCGTCACTGGTGAACGTGATATCGGTGTCACCGCAGTCGTCCGGATGGTCTACCAGTTCGATGGCATCCAGTTTTTCCTCGATATCCTGTAGGGTGTCGTAGTCGTCAGTCATCGTCCTTGACCTCCTGTAACACGTTGATACCGGCTTGGGCGGTGTCGATCAACCGTTCCAGGCTTTCAATCTGTTCCTCGATGTTGTGCGGATCCACGGCCAGTGTGTCCCCGACCTGGTCATCGGGGTAGCGGACATCGTATTCCACGATTCCGTTCCGGCCCTGCCGGGTGTCCACGTCGTACTCCGGTAACGCTTCCGGCAGTAACTGTTCCACACGGTCGCTGATGGTTTCGTCACTCATCGGTCTCCCCCAGTAGTTCTTTCAGTTCCTTTTTCCGGGCAATCAGTTTCTGTACGTGGTCATCGTGGTGGTATTTCGCTGCACAGTCCCCGGCTTTTTCCTCAATCTGCTGTTCTAACTCCTTGATACGTTCCTTGATAAGGTGTTCTATCTTGGCTTTCTTCACGTATTCCGTGTACCGGCTGTACCCGTTTCCGGGGCAGCAAAAGATGTTCGGTTCTTTCTTCGTTTTCAGGTCTTGAAGCGTGGTGCGGTCGGTCATTGGAGGTTACCTCGTAGACGGGTGATTTCGTTCCGGATTTCGACGGCGGCCACCCAGACGGTGAGGACCATGAACAGGTAATCGGGCATCGGGGTATCATCTCCGGTACAGGGGGACGGGTTCAGTCCGGTCATCGTGGTTGGGTGTGTCCCGTGCCTGCATCTGCCCGATATGCCGGTTGATCTGTGCTTTCCCGTCGTTCAGTTGCGTGTGTTTCGCCACATCGCCGCAGCCGCTGCACATGTACGCTTCTACCGCGTCCCGGTTTAACCGGTTGTTGATAGCGGTGTACAGTTGCCGGACCATACCGTCCTTCGATGATACAGGGGCGTCCTGTTCGGCTTGTTCGGCCAGTGCGTTCATCTTCCCGACCGATCGGGCGGCGAACCGGGCGTGTTCGATGGCTCCACGGAGGTCGTCCTCCTCTAAGGCGTCCTCCGCTTGCTGCACGTACTGTTCCACGTCTTCTCCGATTTGCCGGGCTCGTTGCTCGTAATCCATTTACATGAACACCTGGTACAGGCGGTTCAGTTGTTTCAAGCGTTTGTCGGGGATGTGCCGGGTCTTCTTCTGGAGCCGTTCCAGTTGGTCAGATTCCCGTTTATTTTGCTCGTAGCCTTCGATGATAACGTCTTGCCCGGTTTCGCGTCCGTCCCGTCCGATTACGTAGCCGATACCTTCGTGGACGGCTTTCTGGAAGTATTCGGTGATACTGTTCGTGTCCGGCTGGATGTGCAGGTAGCCTACGGTCTCGGCGTTGTGGTCGATGACCCGGTGTTTCCCAACAAGGTCGAGTTCGCCGCCGGTTTTCCCGCAGTCAGGACAGTATTTGTCTCCGAAGCAGCCGCGTTGCTTGACCGGGGTGTCGCAGTCCGTGCAGTGCCCGACCCGCATTTTCAGGATCTCTACTTCGCCGGGGTGCGGTGTCTCCATCACGACCGGGGCAGAATCGTCTGACTGCATTATTGGCGTCCCCGCAGTTTCCGTACCTTTTTCCGCCACCAGCGTTTGACAATCCGGTCGAGCATAGTATATACTATCCACTCCTTAACTTTTATAGTTAACTGTAGGAGTTGGGGTAACGTTTCCCGGTACAGACCGAACAGGAACCGGGCGATCACCGCTGCCACCAACACGGTCATCACCGGGTACAGGAGCCGGCCCGGTACCGGGTTGCCGTGATGCAGCACGTACACCACCATCACCAGGACAGCCAGCAATACCAGTCCGGTCACCGCCAGCATCAGATCCGTTACCAGTTCCCGTACCCTGCGGACCACACGCATAAACGGGTACGGTATCCGCTCCCCCTTATACCCCCTCCCCGTTTGACTTAGATATTGACTTAGAGCTTGACGTAGCCCGGTTGAAACCAGTGGTGTGTGAAATTTCACACACCGGTCTGTGGATTTTTTCCCACCACTTACTTGAATGTATGCATCGGGTGAAGTCCAGGTAACTTACATGAGATTCAGTAGATGGTTAAACAGATTTAACCTGTCCGTATTTAAGGTTGACGTTGGATAGAGATGGCGGTAGGCACTCATATGTAGGCCGTGCGTACTGGTGTTCTCTGCCTCCTATGAGTGCCTTCCCTCCCCCCACTTTCTGTAAGAAGTTGCCGGGTTTCTGTCAGGAAATTGGGAGAAAACTGTGAGAAAAAGTGGGAGAAAAAAGTGGGTTACGGTGGGTGGTCGTCGTAGAAGCCCATGTCGGCCAGTTGTTCCATCGCCTCGATATTGCCCCACCGGGCATCGTACACCTGTTGGTATGTCGGGACGTTCATGTGGCCGGACAGTCGCTGGTTGCCACCGATCTTCCGTGATTCGTTCTCCACTTTTTCTACGTATTCGGTCAGCAGTTCCTTCTTATGCTCTTTGGATTCGGCCATGTATTTCCATGCAGCGGTGTCGCTGCTGGTGAACAGGTTCCAGAACCGGGTGTCCTTCCAGATGTTCAACGTGGCCCCGAACAGGTGCATCCCGGTATGCCATGACAGGTTGCGGCGTACCGTTTTCGCCACCTGTAAGATATCGTCCTTACTGTCCCGCTTACAGGTGGAACCGATACCGATACGGGGAACACTGGTCAGGCCGTGCCGCTGCAAGTCCTGTAAGAACTCTTTGTACTGTGTGACGGTGTTGCCTTGGACGACCGGCATGAAGTCGAAGTTCCACGCTTTCTCCTTGTATACCTCGTACTGTTCGATTTGATAGTGGAGGGATTGTTCCAACCGGTGTTCGATGCTGCCCGGATCCACTTTACAGGAATCCATCTGCATCAGGAGTTCCCGTTGCTCACAGGCCACATCCATCCCGGCCACGACATCGGCCCCGATATCTTCGGCCCACTCGAACAGTTCCCGTGGTGTGTACGGGAACGCACAGTTCTCCCACTTCGTGGCGGCTTGGAACCCACCGGAATCCACCATGAGCGGGGCGTCCCCGTCATTGTTGAACACGCCGACATTGTCCGGTATCCAGACAGCGAACCCGTCACCGGGGTTCTCATGTGCGACACCGGCAGAAACAAGGTGCGGTCTCCCGTTTAACTGGCTGAATTCGCCTTTCTCCCCCCATACGTAGTACATGGTGGGTGGCGTGGTCGGTGCGGTGCTGTGAATCTTCATGGGGCATCACTGGAATTCGGTGAAATCTGTTTGTGTGACCGGTGCCGACCATCCGCAGCGACACCGGTATAACGGCGGGTTATGGGTTGCGTCTGTATGCATGTGTGTTTCCCACATTTTGCCACAATCCGGGCATCGGTCTGGTGCCATCTTGGTCACATCCTGTAGTATCGTATTATGGTAGTATAGTAGTATTGGCCGGGTACTTCACACTCCTCCGACCAAGAAGTGCGTGCGTTTCCCCGGCCATATAGAAGAAGTTGGTGAACCAGGTTGCTTCCAGGTGAACCTTTTATCCGACCAACTTCTCTCTGATGGACGGCATCATGCCGTCCTAACATGAATAAAATAGGGTGGAGAAGGGTTTTAATCTTCTCCGGTTTTGACCTGTTCAATGATCTCGTCCATCGTGTCCACGGCGTCCTGATCGTTCGGATTGTCGGAGACCTCGGCGGCGACCTCAAGGTGTGTCCGGTGGTCTTCCAAGCCTTTGATGACCGCTTGCCGGACTTCGCCTTCGGTCACGCCTTCCTCCGGTACCGGGACTTCAATCGTGTCGGTCATATTATCTCACTGCTCCATTGCTTGTTGTCCTCGTTTCCCTGTACGTGTACCAGTGCCGTCCATCCTTCGGATGTATTGGTGACGGCGAACGTGGCTTCATTCCAATGGTACGGTGTTGCACCGTCTTCCGTCCCGTCATGCACGGTGATACGGTACGTGTCGGTTTCCCGTCCTTCTCCGAGATCGTGGACGTGCTTGTGCAAAATGTTGTTCCGCACCGCCATCTTCGCTTTTTCTCGGCGTTCACTCGATTCGTCATCGCTGCTTGTCTCTGCTTTGATGTAGGACATGGCGTGGGTGACTGTAGTTTGATACATTGCGAACGCTATTTCGTTTGCGATTGCGTCCTTTTCCCGTTCCCGTGCCATGTTCCGGAGTTGCTGTGCTTGTTCCCGGTAATCGTTGATGGTTTCTATCGTCAGGTCCATTTGCTTGTGTTTGTCTTCCAGTTTTTGTCTCAGGTCTTCGGGCGATTCACTTTCCTTCACCAGTTCTTTGGCTTCTCGTACTGCCGGTGAATCGTCTTCCGTTATTTCTGGTTCTTCAAGGTAGAGTTCCATTGTCATGTTACCATCCTCCTTGTACGGTGTTCCCGCAGTCTTGACATTCCCATACGGGTTCGTCTACTTCCGGGTCGATGCTTGGATGCATCAACTGTTTCCAGTTATCGGATCCACATTCATCGCAGTTCCGGGTCGTGTCGGTCACTGGTTTCGCCTCAGTTCTTCTTGTTCTTCTTTGAATTCTTCGATGGCTTGTTTGACCTTGTCCTGCATCTTCTGGACGGCTTCGGGCAGGCTGTCGGCTTTGCACTGGTTGCCGCCGACCACGATACGGACGGTGGCTTTGGTCCTGTCCGAGTAGTCGATGATGGCTCCTTGTTCCCGGCACCATGTCAGTGCCTCGGCTTCGGTCAGTTCTCCCATTGTTCTTCCCGTGTGAACGTGTCTACGGTTTGTTTCTCGGTCATGACCTCGGCTTCGGGGAGGTCGGTTTTTTCCAGCATCTGCATCTGGTCTTCGGTGACGGGGAGGAGGAAGGCATTGGCCGCCTGGTCATCGAACATGATCTCGGCGGCCAGTGTGTCCTCCGCATCCTTGACACCGATCGGGAGATGGTTGACCGCAAGGTACGGGGTGTCGTTGTACCGGGTGACGGCGACAAGCCGGTTGGTCAGGATTTCTTTTTCCCCGTGGTTCGCTGTCTCGATGTACAGGTTGCCGGGCATAATCCGGTACGTGCCGTCAATCTTCTGTTGCAGGGTCATTGTGGCTGCCTCCGGCTGGTAACGTGTTCCTTGAGTTTGTCGAACACGTCTTTGAGGATGCTGTACTCTTTTTCGTCCTCACAGTCCCGGTCTTCCATCCCGGTCATCACTCGGTCTATCATGTCGGCCAGTTGGGTGGCTTCGGCGGTGGACAGTTCCACGCCACCGCTGTCGGCCTGTCGGCTGAGTTCTGCCAATCCCATGTCGGCATCGTCCAGTTCCTCACGGGCGGCCTGCACAGCGTTTAGGCGGCGTTCGGCCTGTGCCAGCATTTCGCCTTCGTTGTCGTCCCGGTAACTGGTCGGATCCAGTAACGGGCGGAGTGTCTGCTGTTCGTTCACGTAGCTCTGGTACTCCTGCAATTCCTGTTCGTCAATGGCGGCTACGGCTTCTACCGCTTTCCGGATTTTGTGTCCTGTTTCTTCGAGTTGGTCTGTGTCCATCATGGTACTCACCCTTCGTTCTCCTCGTTTGACTTACAGCTTGACTTAGAGCTGGTTTCTACACCGAGTGGTGCAAGCCGTTCCGCTGTTTTTTCCTCGAATTCCTGTGGGTCAAGCCGCTTGTCTTTGTCGGGCTGCACCCGGTTCAAGTGTTTGCCGGTGGTGGTTCCCCACTCCGTGTTTTTCCGTGCCAGTACCGTGTCACCGTCCTCGACACCGATCAAGGTCTCGTAACTGAAATGCAGGGTGACGTTCCCGATACTGACCGCTGTGTAGTTGTTGTCGTATTCAATGTCAATGTTCATGCGAGTTCACCTCCATTTGCTTCAAATTCTTCGATTCCGGTTTGTTCCAGTTCTCTCCGTATGTTGTACTGGATTGCTTTTACCGGGTTGATGCCTATTTCATCGTGCTGTGCGAGTTTGGTGTCTCCGGCGGCCACGATAAGTGCGGTGGTTTCGCCGTAGGGTGTGTGGCTGTCTGCAATCTCCCGTATCTCGCTGAACGGGTGGTCTGACTGCTCGATTTCTTCCATGCTGTTTCGTACTTCTTGTTCCACTTTCTGCTGTAGTTCGTACAGTGTCGGGTAGTCGTCAAGGTCTTTCATTGTGCATCCTCTCCGATGAATCCGTGTTCTGCGATGTACATGGCGTATGCCAGTGGTTCGGCGTTTACGAACAGGGCGGTCCCGTCAAATGCCTGTCCTCCCTCATCTACGGGTAGGATGGCCATTGACTCGCTGTTGACCGGTTCGTTGGTGTACGGACACTCGATGCGTTCCCCGGTGTCCGGGTCGAGGACGTAGCCGTCCTCGTCCAGTGCCATCCTGAACAGTTCCACGGTGGCTTCCCGGTTCTCGTCCGTGATTTCGATGATGGCCGGGTCGTCTATCATGGTCATTGTGCTGCCTCCGTGTCGGCTATCTCGTCAATCTTCTGTTTCGGGATGATGTGTTTGATGTCGTCCTTGTCGATGTGGAACGTGTCTGTCCCGCTGTGAACCTTGTGCGTGTCGCCGTGGTCGTACCAGTCACGGACACCGATGGCTCGGTCGTCCTCCAGCACGAATACGGCGGTGACATGGCTGCCCTTGTTGTCGTACTTGCCTTCCTCCATCGTTACCGGGCCTCCATGCCTTCGCTGTAGCCTCTCATGTAGGCGTTTGCAATGATTTCGGCTTCCTCTACGCTGTCGCCGGTTGAAATGTTTTCTACCGTGCCGTCAAGGTTGGCTTCCACGGTGTAGTCCGTGGAGATTTCTATGCGGTCGCCGGTTGCTCCGTGTTCGTAGACACGGGGCAGGTACTCATCTTCCAGATCCGTGCGTCTTGCCCATTCTTCCGGTGGGTTCATCTTACATCCCCTCCGTGTGGACGTTCCACTTGGGTTCGCCGTATTCCTGTTCTTCGACACGTTTCCGGCTGGCCGGGCGGTATCCGTCCCGGTTCATTTTCCGTTCGGTCTTGGCGTCTTGGGGGAACCAGTACCCGGTTTCCGTGTCAAACACGTCATGTTCCAGCAGTTTCGGGAGCATGATACTGGTGTCGTACCCGTGGGCGTTGAATTTGACTGCCCACTGCCGTCCTTCCTCGTTTCGGTACACGGCGTAATGCCCCTGTTTCGTGTGGTACACCGTGAATTCCGGGCGGTCACCGTCTGCTCCTGTGCCTTCGCTCTCTAAGTGCCACGTCATGTGCAGCACTTTTTCCGCTACACGTTTGTAGTCATCAAGGATGCTTTCTACATCGTGTAACGGGACGGGTTGGGCGTACTCCTCGTCTACCAGTTCCTCACGGATTTCTTCGGCTTCGTAGGTCATTGATTCGTGTGTCATCGGTCTACGACCTCTCGAATCGGGGTGCTGCGTGTTTCCTCGTTTGGTACGACCATGACTTTGACTTCCTCGTACTGGATGCCTTGGACACCGTCTACACCGAGTGTTTCGGCGTTATCCTCTACGGTGTCGTACAGTGCTTCGTCATGGAGTTGGCGTTCGGCGTCTCGTTTGCTCCGGGCGTGTACCGTGTCGTGGAATACGGCACGGGTGTCGTGTTCGGCGGTGACGTACACCAGGAACGATTGTTCCTCGGTATCGCCTCGGTCACCGTTGTCGTCCAGTTCCCGTTCCAGTCGGCTTACAAGGCTTTTGATGGTCTGTCCGGTGTCCTGTAGGTGTTCCGGTAGGTTGTCAACGTAGCCTTCCTCGCCTTCTACTGTTTCTCCGGTTTCCTCGATGTTGTCGCCCTGCGTATGCAGCACGTTCAACAGTTTGTCAGTTTCTGTCCGATCATCGTCACTGCTCATTGTAGTCTCGCCTCACCGGTCTCGAAATTAATCCATTCGCTGTTTGTGAACACGTCATGGGGGATTTCGCGGAACTCGACCTCGACCGTGGACAGTACAAGGCCGTGACCGGATTTGCTCCCGGCGTAAATGGAGACCATGTACTCTGTGCCGGGGTCTCCGGCTTCATCGGATTCGCCGTGGTCGGTCTCTACCAGTACCGTTGCCAAATGCTTGTCGTGGACGTGACGGTGACTGGCGACCGGCTGCTGTGTCCCCATCGCCTCGGTTAGGATACTGAGGTATTTGGGGTGCGGTAGGGTGTCACGGTTCCGGGCTACGTGTTCAACGATTTCCTTGACCGTTCCCACGTCTTCCCGGATCTGGATTTCTGTCGTGGCCACGGTCTCGCCTCGTAACAGGTTCACTGGTCATCACCTCCTTTCGTGTTCCATGTCCGGTCCAGATACTGTTTCACGTAGTCCACGTAGTTGTCCAGCATCTTGGCGGGTTCTACGTGTTCCTTGATGATGTCGCTGTCCAGTAGGCCGCCGCTGTGGTTGACCTGTACGTGGATGCCGCCCCGCTGCTCGTAGAACGGGGTGACGTACACCCACAGGGACAGTTCGTGGCTGTCCGGGCGGTCGTCCTGTTCCTGTCGCCGGAGCATGATGCCGCCGGTCGTCATGTCGTAGTCGAACACCCATCCCTTGTACGTGATGGGGTCGCCGTTCTCTTTCCGGTTTTTCACCATCTGGTACAGGGTTTCGTGGACGTATGCCTTGCAGTGTTTCAGGGCGTCCAGTGCCACGTCTTCCTCGATTCGGGTGAATGTCCAGTTGTCGGTGTCACTGTTCAGGTTGTGCAGCCAGTACCCGTGGTCAGGAGACAGGATAAGGCCGTATTCGCCTCCTGTCCCGGATGTGAACGTGTACATCTTGCTGTCGCTCCATCCTTCGGGCGGTACTTTTGTGCCTGTCCACTCGGCCACGGATAGCCGGATACGGGTTTCGTCCGTGTTCTGCATGATTTCAATGTCTTCTCGTCCGGGGGTGTTGTTCGGTGACATTGGTTTATTCCTCCTCGATGCGGGGTGCAAGGATGAACGCGAATTCGTACCCGTGTCGGGTGCTGTACTCGATGCGGGTGGGGAAGTCCTCTCCAAGGTTGATTTCCACGTTCTTCCCGTCAATCCGTTTGAGTGACGTGTGGATCTTGTTCAGGTAGTCAAGGCTGAACATTGACCGGGCTTGGCCTTCCTCGTGGACGGCACTGGTCTTGAGTTCGTAGTCCTCCATACTGGATTGGTCGCCTTCCGCATCCGCTTCCACGGTGTCGCCGTCTGCTTTCAGTGCTACGGAGTCGGCTACGGCGTTTGCTCCATCCAGCACGTCTTTCAGGTCTACCCGGTTGACGCTGGCCCGGAACGGGTATTCAAGGTCGTTGGTGCTTGGAATGTCGCTGTTATCAAGGTTCAACAGGTCTAAGTTGAATGTGCCGTTGCTGTCCTTGATAACCAGTTCCGTCCGGTCGTCATTCAGGTACAGTTGTTTCTCCTTGTCTACCTGTTTCAGCAGGCTGTACAGGGTTTCAAAGTTGACACCGACATTGATGGGGTCTACCTCGTCATCGGCCTGTTTGACCTTATCCATGATAGCGGCTACAAGTTCATCTTGTGACGGGTTCTGCCCGGTGTCGATGTTGTGTTCACTGGCAATACTCCGGAGGTCGTTGTACTCCATCGTGTCCAGTTCGTCCACCGTGTAGTCCGGGGTGTCGGCCTGTTCCATGCCGTCTACTTGGAACGTGTTGAAGCGTTCCTTCGGGATGTGCCAGTCTACCATGCACACCATTGCAGGGTCGGCGGCGATCATGTTGATGCCGTTCGGTGTAATCTGCATCACACCTTCCGTGATAACCTCCTGCGTGGCACGGATAGTGTCTTTGAACACGTTGTCCTCCGGTTCAAGGTTGAAGTTTGGTTCTGCGGTTTGGGTTGATTCGGTCGATTCCGTTTCTTCGGGTTGTTCCATTTGCTGTGACATTGTGTTGGTTCACCTGGAATAGGTTGGTGATGTTGTGTTGTATCTGTGAAGTGCCGCACACCGGGTATAAGCCGGTGTGGGCAGGTGGCCGGGGTATCGCCTCGTTTTAGGCTACCGGCTTGACTGACGTGTACCGCTTGTTGTGGTCGGGTTCAAGGGGTTCTCCGTCCTTGGTTTCCACGACACGTTCTTCTTTGATGAGTTCGTCAATCTTGCTGTAGCACACCTGTTTGCTGTTGACGATGCCTTTTCTGATGCAGCGTTCCTTGAGTTCCTTTTTCAGTACCTCGTTGTCGTCACTGTCCTCGGTCATCTTGACGGCTTCCCAGTACACCTCGTCTTTCGTGGTGTTGGCCAGTCGTGCCCGGTCTTCTTCCACGTACAGCTTCTTCCGCAGGTCAATGAGGGTGTTGAATTGACTTAGTGCTTTACTTACAGTACCCTCGCTGATGCGGATTGTGCCGTCTTCTACGGGTTCGTAGACGCATCCGATGACGTAGGCCAGTCGTTGCAGTGTTTCCAGATCCCGCATGATGAGCAGGGTGGGCCGATGGTCGTTTTCGTCTAACTCCTCCTGTAACTCCTTGTACCCGTTTTTCAGCCGTTGGGCTTGTTCCGGGCTGATTTCTACTGTGTCTACGTTCTGGATTTTGGTGTTCAGGGCGTTCATCATCTGCCGGATTTCGGTCATGTCTACGTGTTCGCCGCCACCGAAAAACGTGGTGTCGTCCACGTACTTATCCATCTGCTCGGTCGTATTCACTAACGGGATAAGCACGTCAAACCGGGATAGTTCGCCTTCCTTGAACGGTATTTGGCCTCGTAGGGCTTGTTCCTCGGTTGTGAAAAAGTCGTCCTTCGGGTTTGCTCCGGCGATGACGCTGGTACGGATTTCGGGGATGTACTTGGTGTCCTGTCCCTTGCTGTCCTCTATGTCGCTGTTGTCGAACACCTGCCGCATCTGTCCATCATCGTACTCGATTTTGTCAAATTCTTCCACGATCAGGTTGCCGTCCTGTATCCTGTCCACGATGCCTTCTTGGAATTGCTTTTCCTCGGTGTCGTATGCACCGATAAAGCTGGCTTTGGTCATGGACGTGGGGGCGGCATAGTTGGGTTGAATGTCCTTCACGATGTTCAACACTTGGCTTTTGGCCGTTGAAATGTCGCCTATCAGCATGGTGTGGAGACTGCTTCGCATGGGGCGGCCATTTTTCTGGATTTTCTCTGCCGGGGCTGATAAGGCACTGTACAGTACCAGTTTCCATACATCGTTCCCTATGTCTACCATCGTGTTGAGTTGGCTGGCTACGGTGTCAATGTTGTTGTTGTTCAGTGCCTCAAATTCGGTAAAGTATTCCTTGAAGTCCTCTTTCGGTTCGATGCCCTGTGCCATCTTCTCTACTTGGCTTTCAACAAAACTCTCGTACCGGCTGTGGTACTCCTCGGCGGTCATGCCCTCGGTTTCCTGTGTGACAAGGTTCGGGTATTTGTCCTCGATGATCTCTGCCACGGTGTCCAGTGCGTCCCGTTCCTCGGTGACGTGTTCTGCGATACGGTACAGGGCGTCCTCTACTTCCTCGGTTTTCAGGTCGGCGTGGTCGTACTGTTTCTTGACGTTGACACGGCTGAGTACCTGTTCGATGAAGTCGGCGTACAGGTGCTTGGCGTTGTAGTCTTCCAGTTCTTCGGTGTAAAACCTGTCGAACGTGTCCGGGTTGCCGTCCATTTCCTGTAATCGGGTAAAGGTTTCCTTTACCAGTGCCTGTATCTGACTGTCCGGTTCTTCGGTGAGTTGCAGGTCTTCGTCCCGGTCAAGGTCTAATTCGTTTTTCAGGAGTTTTACAAGGTGGCGTTTCTGCCAGTCCTTGAATTGGTCTGGTGCGGTATAGTCTTGGGTCTGCTGGTCGGATTCTGTCATTGGTTGGTTCACCTGGAAAAATCTGTGTGATATGTGGGTGGTCGGATATGGTCGGGAAATTGCCTGTCCCCGGATACTATCCGGTGACGGGCGTGGTTTCCGTGTCGGGCGGTGCTTTATTATTGCACTCCTTTCTTTAAATACTTTACCATAAGGCTTTCCGGGTTACTTGGGTACTATCGCCTCCTTGTCGTCCCACACCGCATCACTGCTGTACTCTACACTGTCACTCTGCTGTACGGCTTTGTCAATCAGTTTGTCGGCGGTCTCCCGGTTCACTGTTCCTCCGTGCATATCAAGGAACGTTTTGGCCTGTCTCCGGGCGTTAAATGCCAGTAACGGGTTCTCCTCGTCTATCAACGGTAGCTCGTTGTGCATCCACTCGATCAGGTCATCTACAGCGGGGTCGGGTATCGCCTCACTCATGGCTATCACCTTCGGCTGCCCGTTCAAGGTCTGTCATGGCGGCTTTCAGGTGTGTTACGGCTTGTTCCAGTTCTTCTTCGGCGGCGTACCCTTCTACCGGCTTGCTGTCCATCACACTTTCTACGGTGACTTTCACGTCTTGCAGTACCTCGGCCTGTGCTTCGGCCAGTTTCTGGTTGATGGACGGGATTTCATCCAACGGTGTGATAACGCTGCGTACCTGCTGGCCGTCCACGGTGGTCATGCTGCTTTCCCATGTGGCGTGTTTCTCTCCGTTCACGTACACAACGGCGACAAATCCGGCGTTGTCGTCCACTACGTTGGTGTACTTGGCGGTGTAGCCGTTGCTCCGTAGCTGCTCCATGTACTTGTCAATGTTCCGTTCCTCACTCGCCTCAATTTCCGGTATTTCCTCACTCATGGCTATCCTCCTCTGTTCCTTCAATCCGGTCTACAGCGGATTCTACGGCGGCTTTTGCCAGTTCTCCGTCCGTGTTCTCTATGCCTAAGTCGTGTTGTTCGTGCCGTACCAGGGCCTCGGCCATGTCTTTCGGTTTCAGCATCGGTGGGCTGCCGTTCTCTGCTCCTTGCAGCATCACCGCTATCAGGGTCTGTTTCTGCTGGTTGTCGGCCTTGTGGAACATGGTGCATTTCTTGAATCGGGCTGCCCATTCAAGGATCTTGCTGTAGTGGTGGCCGGTGGCCGGGTTGCCGTATGTCCGTAGCATGAATTCGGCGTACCAGTCAATCCTATTCCCGGCGTACAGGTCAAGGTCTCCTGCTATCCGGCGGTACAAGGCCCGGATATGGTTGTCCGTCATTTCCTCGCTGCTGTTTAACTGGCGGTCGTCCAAAAATTCCTGTACCCGGTTCTCTACGTATGTTTTGTCGCTGTTCATGCTTCTACCTCCTCTGTTTCGCCTGTGGCGTATGTTTCGATGTTGTGCGTGTGCGTGAATACCCGTGTGACTTGGGCATTGCAGCGGGTGCATCGGTGTTCCTCGTACACGGTGCTGCCGTCACTGTCCCGGTCTCCGGTGTATTCAAGGTCGTGGTCGCAGTCCTTCTGTTTCAATGCTGTCTCAATCTCGTTCTCCGGCCATGTCCCCTTACAGTCCCGGCACGTAAAGGACGGGTCATCCTCGTTGTACACCATGTCCCCGTCCCCGGTACAGTCGGGGCATGACACCTCTGCGTCCCGTTCTGCTTGGTGTTCCTCCTGCATCTGCTCCCGTGCGGCTTCCTGTCTCGGTGTCTCACTCATGGCTATCACGGTTGAACGGGTTTGCCTTGTCAATTTCCTCGTTTACGATCTCCTGCACGTTGTCGGCGGTGTCCTCTACCTTGTCCAACGTTTCCTCGTTGCCGGTGCTGTGTACCATTTCCAGTTCGGCGTTTCCGTCCTTGTAGATGGTGACGTGCATCTCTGTGGCTACGTCTGACATTATCGTAACACCTCGTTTTTGTCGTCCTGTAGCTGTTCGCTGGCTTCTTCTTCCGTGATTTCCTCGTTTTCCAGTTTCCGTAGTAGGTCGGTGGCGTGGTTGTAGTCGCTGGTAACGCCTAACTCTGTGAATCCGGCCATGACGGTGTAAATGTCCGGCATATCCTCTATGGCTTGGCCGCCATCGTACCCGTCTACCTCAAGCCGGGTGTCTGTCCCGTCCCGTACCGTGACGATGGATTTGGCGTACATGGCTTCTTCTGCCTTGATACGGTAATAGTTGTTGTCCTCGGTGCTGTCGGTTTCCTCGCTCATGGCTGTACCCTCTCAATGTCGTCTGCTGAAAAGGTGTCTGGTAGGTGGTCTAACAGGCCGTTTTCCTCCCATTCTGTGCCGTAAAAGCCCCAACAGGAGTCCTGTTCTTCCTTGTGTTCGTGGCCGTGGTCACATTTGCTGGTTTCGTACAGTTTGAATCCGTATACCTCGCCTTCAAGGTACTGCCGGTACGTGTCTACATCGCCTTGCATCCAGTCTTTCAGTTTCTCTGTGTCGGGGATTTCATCGTGTCCCATGTCCTCAAGGTGGTCTTCGGTGATGTAGATAAACCCGATTTGTCCACTGTCAAACGGGTTGTTGAACGGTTCGGTGCTGATGGTGATGTTTCCGTGGTCGTACAGGTACACGGGTAGGACGGCTACTGCGTCCAGTTCGTTTTTGATGTATTCCCTCATTTCTGCCCATCCGTCAAACTGGTCGTGGCTGAATGGTACATCATCGCCTAAGTCGTACTTGCTGTGGAACAGGGCCATTTCTGCCATGTTATCCCAGTTCCGGGGGCTGTCCGGGTGGTTATCCCGGTAGATTTCAAGTTTCTTGCCGTTGTTACGTGCGGTGTATAGTGGTTGTTCGGTCATTTGTGGTTCACCTGGAGTTGTGTTGGTCGGATATGTTGAGTGCCTATACCGGGTGTTACCCGGTGGTAGGCGGCGGGGGTGTGGTTACCGTGCTTGGATGGTGAAGCCTAACTGCTGCATGATCTTCTGTTCGGTCTCGGTCATGTCCTCCGGCTTCTTCTCTTTCAGTTCCTGTACCACCGGCTTTAGGCGGGGTGGGATGGGTTGCAGGTTGTCCGTGTTCGGCGGTCCAAATAGGTTGCTCATGGCTATCGCTCCTTGATTGTGTATTCTACGTCTTCTCGGTCTAATGCCCGTTTAAGGCTGGTTCGCTGTGCGTAGTTCAGTCCTCGTACCGTTTCCTGTTCTCTGCCGTCCTCGTAAAATTTCACGTCATACACGGCTATTCATCCTCCGTGTCGCTGTTCAGGTAAATGGCGGGGTACTGTTTGTCTTCCTCGGTTTCTCGGTTGTGTTGGGCGTTCTCCACGTACTCGTTAAACTGTTCACGGGTGTATTCCTGTGGCCCGTCAAACACCGTGTTGTGGAGTTCTGCCCGGTCTACTCGGCCTCGTCCGTGGACGGTTTCGATCAGGACCGGGTAGACGCTGCCGCCTTGGTTGTATACCAGTCGGCCTTCGTCTTCGTCCTGTACCTGTCCGAACGGCTGTGACGGGTCGGCTATGTTGTGTAAACAGTTGGTACACTGGTATTCTTTCCCGTCCTCGGTGTCGTATGCCGTCCGTATGTCGGTTTCGCCACATTCCGGGCATTGTTCGGGTGTCGCCTCACTCATGGCTATCGCCTCCGTACTGCCGTCCGGCGTGTAACACGTTGGGGTCTACCTTTTCCGGTGGGATACCGGCTTTCTGTAGGTCTTCGGCCACCTGTTCGGCCTGTTTCTCGGTGGGGAACGTGCCTAAGTCCCGGTTGCCGTAGTACAGTGACCATACCGGGTCGTGGTTTGCTCCTGCCGGGCTACGGGCGGCTACTACGTTGTAGTCCGGTGTTTCCTCGTTCCCGTCTATGTAGCCGTCTTTTGTCTCCTGTAACAGGTCGGCTACTGACGGTTTAAGCCGGATAACGGCTTTTTCTCCTTCTGCCGGTATTACCAGTGTCCGGCGGTCTCCGTGGTTGTTGATGGTTAACGGGCGGTTTCCTACGTATTCCATACCCATCGTGTAGCTGCTGGTTTCCTCACTCACGGTTGCACACCTTTCGCCTCACTTCTGATAGTTTGCCTTCCAGTTTGGCGGCGGCCTTGTTCATGGCGTGTTCGGCCTCGTCAAGGGCTTCTGCTGCTTCTTCGGGGATGCCGTCCTTTTCTTGGAGTTCCTGTATCCGGGTGATTTCGGCTTCTGCGTCCTGTATCCGGTCTTGCAGGGTGTCGGTGATGGGTGGCATAATGGTGACTCCGGCGATTGTCTGCCCTATGAAGCCGTCCGGGTTCTCCTCCATCAGTTCCTCGGCTCGATCCAGTGCGGCTTGTTTATCGTCCTCGTAACACTGGCGTTCTCCGTACATTAGGCTGTCTCCGTGGGTGACGTGCCATCCTACGCTGCCGTGGTCTACGGCTGCCGGGCCGCTGAAATGCCGGACACCTACTTTGCTGATACCGTCTTCGTGCCGGTACACGTACCGTTTCCGGGGTTTGGGGTACGTGCCGTCTATCACTTCTTCCGTCCATTTTTCCGGTGTATCGGGTGTGTCCTCACTCATTGGGTGTCGCCTCCGTTCGGGTAAAGGTCGGCGTTCAAGTCCTGCGGGTCACGTTCCATGTGCAGGTCTGTGCTGCCGCAATTGGTGCAGTACCGTTCGTTTGGCGGGTTCTTCCATCCGTTCGGGTCGTTGCAGTCGTGGCATAGGGCCACGGTGTCGGGGTGTACCCATATCACTACTTCGTCCGGGTTGTCCTCAATCTCCTGTAACAGGCCGGTATCCTGCTGGTAACTGTTCTCTGTCCATCGCTGGTGCTTCGGGTCGTACACCTTTTCGTACACCGTGCCGTCCGGTGTGTGGTACGCTACGTGTATATCTCCCTCGAACGTGTACACGGCGGTTGCTTCCCGTAACGTGAAATGGTCGGCGTGGTCGTGGTGCGGGTTCTCTGCCGTGTAAAAGTGGGTGTTCGTGATGGGGATGGGTACGGCGTGGTGGGGTACTACCCGGTCTAAGTTGTCTGTTCCGCCTACGTGGACGGTCAAGGTCTGGTAGCTGTCCGGGTCGATTTCCTGCGGGTGCTTATCGGCGGTTATTAGCCAGTCCGGGCCGTCCCTAAAGATTTCGGACATTAACAGCGTGGCGTTCTGGTTCATCGGTTCTCCTCTCCGGTCAGTTCTGCGGCGGTATGGGGTTTAAGCACGATGTTTGATAACACTTGGTGGTCTACGGTTACCGTGTTGCCGTCCTGCTCAATGGTCACGTTCCCTACTGGTTCGCTGTCGTGTTCCACTTCCACGTTTTCCACGTTCTCGGCGTTTAATGCGTCTTTAAACTCTCTCCGGCGTTGTTCTCTCATCGGGTATCGCCTCGGTTCTGGTTAGCGGTATGCGTCCATTGGTTTTTCTGCTGTTTCGCCACATTCCTGGCATTTGCGTACCTCGATGGGTTCATCCTCTGCCAGTCCCACGTTGTCCGATCCGTGGCGTTCCTTCCATGCCTCGAATTGCTGGCGGTCGTTGGATAGTTCCACGTACAGGATGTCCGGGTGGTCTTCTCCGTGCATGAAGGCGTTAATCCACTGGTTCAAGTGGTTGCTTACGTATTCCCGGCTGTGTTCGTAGACGGCGGCCTTCATGTAGTCCATCGGCGTACTGCCTTCGGGTTCAATTTCTACTTCCCGGTACGCTATATCTCCGCTGGTGTGGACGATTCCCTTAAAATCGCTTGCATACACTACTCGGCCTTCTACTATTTCGTGTAGGTTCTCGTTGATGTATTCCCTCATCTTGTCTTCGGTTTCAATGCCGTTGTGGTCGTGTGCGTACTGTACACGTTCCTTAACGGCGGTTTTCAGGTTGTTGTGGAGTTCTTCTTCTGTCATTTGGTCGGACATTGTAATGGTTCACCTTGTGAATTGCCCGGACACCGGCTATAAACCGGGTGTGGGCGGGATTGACTTACAGATTGACTTAGGCGGGTGTCGCCTCGATCCGGCTTGTTCCCGTGAATTTTCTTAGGGTCTGTTTGGCGGCTTCTACGTGGGATTTACAGCATCGTACACTGTTCCCCTTGTGTTCCACGTATTTTGTCCCGTCATTAGGACACTCGGTATGGCTGCATTTCTTCCCATGTGCGTGTACGGTTTTCACGTTCATCGGTATCGCCTCACTTCTGGTTAATCCGTTCCTCCATCGCCTGTTCTACGGTTTCCGGGTCGGCCTCGTCCTGCTTAAAGTCGCCTACGTTGTAAAAGTCTACCTCTGTGGCGTTCTGATTGTAAATGTGGATGCCGTGGCCGCCATGCCATACATGGAGGAGGGCGTTTGTACTGTCGTATTTTACACGTTTCGCATCGTCTAACTGTTCCATCAGTTCAATCGGGTTGCCTGTCATGGTATCACGTCTGAAATGTCCACGTACCGGCTATAAACCGGCGGTGGACGGTATCGCCTCAATTCTGCTTAAGGCGTTCCTGCATTACGGTGTGTTTGTCCCCGAACGTGTCCTCTATCTCTGCCGTACCGTCCTCGTGGCGTTCAAGGACGGTAACGGGTTTCCCGTTCCACTGTGCGGATTCTGACACGGGTATCACCGGGCGGCGTGGGGTAGGTAGCCGTGTCCCCACGTACTGAATTGGCCGTCCTTCTTTAGGTTCTGTGCGGTGCGTCCTCGGACGTATTCCGGGTTCTCTGCCATGATTTGTTCTACTTGGCGGTCGGCGTGTTCAAGGCTTCCGGCCTCGATCTTCTCTGTCTCGGTCTCGCCGTCCCGTGTTTCAAACTGGGCGATAAATGTGTGCATCCGCTGGTAACCTATGTCGTCCTCTGTGATTTGGTGTGTCATGGGTATCGCCTCGTTTCCGCTTATCGGGCGGCTTGGTTTTCTGCCCATCGGTTGTTTGCTCGCCACTCGTTGATGATGTTACGGTACTTGTTCCCACTGAGTCGGGTAATGTCGTGCTTCTTGTCTTCTGGTTCTCGGTCTTCTGTGGGGTCTTCCTCGTCCGGGTTAATCTGTTCTGGTTTGAAGTCTTGAAGTTCGTCAAGGTCTGTGTTGAGTTGGTCGGATTCTGTCATGTGGTTCACCTTATGGTATTTCTTTCTGGTAAAGTAATATACTACTCTAACTTTTATAAACCCTTTGGTCTCTTTATCGTACCACTTTACGATAAGCTGGATTTCTGCCCTCCGAGAGGTAGGCAATGCATAGATATTTAAATGACCACACACCAAACAGCGTTTAGAAGAACGATTTTTAGAGCCGCAACGCTGCCGAATTTTAGGGATAGAGTGGGCA
>CAZCWR010000002.1:0-27555 GCA_964502455.1 uncultured archaeon
ATCATACGTTCGGCCGCCGATGGCTGGAACGCAGATTGATTATGTGATGTGCTAACAGAGCAGGTATGAGGCAGGGATATAGGATGAGACGCATGCGCGGCCAGATGTCGCTTGAATTCATCGTCAAGCTGCTGATTATACTGGTCGTTGCGGCTGCGGTTATCGGGATGTTTCTCAAGATGTTCTCCGGGCAGGACTTGGATGTGGCTGGAACCGACCAACTGAAAAGTGAGCAGGAGATTCGGACGGCGTGCCAGCAGACCTGCGACCGCTGGAAGCGTGCATCGGGGCTGGAGGCGTCAGCTGCTGCAGTCGAGTACTGCACACAGCGATTCGTCTACGACGCGGACGGTGACGGACAGGTAATGGGAGACACAGCCGGTGCAGGACACAGCACGTATTGTCAGGACGGTGTGACATGTTTCAACGTACACGAATGCGAGTACCGGTTTGATACATTGAACGCTGAGACCTGCCAGGAGATTATGTGTAACTACTTCCAGAACCCGGAAGTCGTCAACGATCCAAGTGCGGCGGATGCCGGGCAACGCGTTTACGATGCGTTTGAACAGGGTGTTGATGCAGACGAGGACCGTGGTTCCGGTACCTGTGACCTGGAGAACATCGAGGACGCTGCAGGCAACCCGTTGAATACGTGGTGGCAGGAATACTACTCCTCCACCGATATCTGTCAGTAATTGATGCTGATACATTTGTTCTTACAGTATTTGTTCTTACAGTGAAGGCAGGGCAATCGATTTAAACCGAGAAGCATCATACGTGCCTATGCGTGTATTGCGTACTGGTCAAAAACGTCGTTCCTCCTCTCTGGCGCACAGTTGTTCTGTGTTGTTTCGAGGGGGAGTGGTCGTGTTACTGGTGCTGAGTCTGATGAGTATGGGTACTGCGGCGACGGTCGATTCCTGTACGACGATTACACAGTCAGGAGTGTATGAGGTTGTCTCGTTTACTGCCAGTCAGAAGGACTGCATTCAGGTGCAGCACAGTGATGTTGTACTTGATGGGGGCGGGAGCGAGATAGAGGCGGATGCACAGCGAAACATCGTTATCGAGGACGGTGTGTCGGATGTTACGGTAAAATATATTGAGTTTGATGGGGGGAAGCGGAACATCGTTGCCGGCGACACTGAGGGTGTGGAACTCGTTGGAAACGAGTTTTCTCAGGGTGACGGGTATGCGATCGTTGTTGAGGGCGGACGTGACTACGATATCCGGGATAACGTATTCACGCAGGTAGACGGAATTGCGGTTTCTGCGGTATTTGAGGGGGCTGTCGGGTTTATCGGTAACAGCTTCACGCAGGGGGATGATAATATCCTGATCAAGGATTCCAACATGTCAGAACTGATGGTGGCCAGCACACCATCTACGCAGGGGGAGTATGGTGTCCGCCTTGAAAATTCAAGGGTCTCCACGTTCTCTGTGGTGAACAACGATTTTACACAGGGTGAAAATGGGGTTATCGTGGTTGATTCAATCGTCGGTGCGCTTTCCATATTGAAGAACTCGTTCTCCCAGGGCATTGGAGTGGAGATCATCGGGACGTCGGACGTGTCCACGGTTGATGTGGTGGATAACACGTTCACCCAGATTGATTGGGGGTTTGTGGCCAGGAGCAGGACGACGATCGGTGCGTTCACCGCTAACGTCAGCAAGTTCACCCAGGTGGATAAGGGTATCACGGTGGCAGATGCGTCTGCGGCATCGCATATTGCAGTACTGAATAACGACTTCATGCAGGGTGGGGACGGTGTCACGATCGGGTCTCCGTCCGATGGTACCGGTATATCGGTGGTGAGAAACTCGTTCACACAGCCAGATGATGCGATACGGATTGAGCATCCGGACGGCAAACCAGCGACTGCTATCCACTGTAACACGTTCGTCCAGGCAGAGTACGGCGTGTACGCGGATATCGGTGCAGGCATCATCAATGCATCGAACAATGTCTGGAATTCGTTGTTCCTCAGTACGTCCCGGCCAGAAAGTCCTGGCAGGACGTTGATGGATCCGATCACTGGCGTGCCAGCAAATGGCTGGTCCACCTACGTCAGTGAAAGTTCGACATCTGGCGTCTCCAACGTCCATTTCGACAAGACACATGATACCTGTCCAACCGTCAACGGTTCCGATGGCGGTGGAGGCGGTGGAAACGGTACCAGCGATACTGTTCCACCGACGACATTCGATAACTATACGGACAACGGGTGGGAGGCTCAAGCACAGCCGGTCGATATCACCTGTATGGACAATGAGTCGGGATGTAATCATATCGACTGGCAGATCAACCGGTCCGGGGAACTGCTCCGATCCGGATCTGATGGGGGTATCACAACTAGAGTGGTGGCCGGACAGCATTATGTCGGGAACCTCTCACTGCACTACCGTGGTGTGGACAATGCAGGGAATGTTGAGGGGTGGAACACACAGACGGTCCGCGTTACACTTGCAAGCCGGGACAACTACACAGACGATGGATGGAAGAACAGTTCGCAGCCGGTCAGGCTTGTATGCGAGCATGCAGAGAACAAGGACTGCGGCCTGACGTGGCGGATATGGGACGGACCGGTACAGGTCAGAAACGACAGTGTCACTGCTAATACGACCACGGTCATCGTCGGGAAAGATGCTGACGGACCGTTGATACTGGAGTACTGGGCGAACGATACGGACGGGAACGTTGAGGGGCCACGGAACGAACAGCGTGTCCGGATCGACAAGATCACGCCGGCGGTGGCACTGCCTGAAAACAGTTCCTGGTTCAGTACAGACTTCTCCATACCTGTCTCATACTGGGATCCTGGGTACGCAGGGGTGGATACGAACCGGTGTACCTACCAGGTAAACGATGGTGGGACAGGATGGAGTAACTGGTCGTCGTTTGACTGTAACGAGATCACGGTAACGGTCGGTGATACTGGTGCGGACTGTACGAACAGTGGGGAAGATACCTGCTTGGTGCGTGCCCGCGTATACGACCATGCAGGAAACGTTAATACCACGATGAAACGGTTCAATATCGATCTGATCGGTCCCTCGGTCCACTGTGACCTCCACGAGAATGGGTGTGACAAACCGCACCCGGTAGCGGCGGGAAAGGATGTCACGTTCCTCCCTGACGTGTCAGATCCATATTCTGGTGTTGACCATGTATACATCTGCGAGACAGGAACGTGTGAGAATACATACTGTGACTTCCCGGGAGAACTGGACTCCTGTTCGTATACGACCTCACGGCCGTTAGGGCGGCGCCAGTACTGCATCAGGGCTGTAGATAATACCGGGAACGAACGGACGCTGTGTGATGGATTTGGATTTGTGGTGAAGAGCGGAATTGGCGATACCTGTACACTTGATTCGGACTGTGTCGCCGGTAGGTGTGATCAGGGGTCCTGTAAGGCTGAAAATGTTGATCCGCCGGGCATTGATCTCGGTTGACAATCTGCCGTTCCGCTCCGTGCTGTGGTTCTACACGGTGCCTGGATAACTAGTGGAGGTATTTCTGACGCCGCTACGGACCTGCCTGCATGCGTGAGGCTTCCGTGCAGGGTGCAGGACAAGATTAATAAACCAGCTGTGAGAACCCTGTGTTGTAATGATGAAACGGTCTATCGGTTATGCGTTATGTTCCTTGTGGGTCGGTGATAGCTATCGTACAGGGAGATTGATTTGCGTATGAGTACAGGTGACGTGAAATGAATAATCCAGGGCGGATGACACATCGACGGGGTATCGGTGCCATGTTGCAGTTAGTTATCGGGATTCTGGTCGTGGCTATTCTGGCACTGGTGCTGTTCACAACGCAGTCCACGACCCAGGCGGAGCTCCGTCAAAGTCTCACCGAGGCATCAGTCGTCCACGATTCCAAGCTGCGGTTGATGAACCTGTATGAGACATCGTATATCGTTCCTGAGGACCAGAATCCGCGGTTGATCAAGACAATTGCTTTCGCGTGTGCTTATGCTCAGCCACCAAGCTGGGTGTATGAGTCGTCGGAGCAAATCCCGATCCGGTACGAGGTAGACGAGTATATGGAGGACTATTTTGACAGGACGTTTTACGATAACTATTATTTCTATGCGGAATGTGATCCCAATAATCAGACACAGCGGCTTGAAATTGGGGAGGAACCTCCAGAGGATCTTGATGAGGTTCTGGTCGCGCGGGTAGAGTATCCGCAACCCTATGAGAACAAATCGGAGGCGTACCTGTACCGATGGCAATGACCGAACAACTACGACAACTGGATCAATGGACTCGCAAAGGTGCTGGAATGGAAATAGTCTTGATCGTATTCCTGATATTTGCGATTAGCATGTTGGGAATCAGCTGGTTCCAGGCAAACGTTATCGGTGGAGAAGCAGTTGAGGACGAGATTATGCGTCAAAGCGAGTTCGACGATGCGGATACGCGCCTCCAGAACACACTCACATACCTGCAAGAGGCGTTTTTCACCTCGGGTGAACGTGGAACGGACGAGGCTGGAAGCATGGCTGGTCGATACCAGAATGATCCGGAGTATCGGTACTGGTTGTGTGAGAATGAGCCCCAGCCCGCCACACTTGAGGAGGCCCGGAATGCATCGGGTACGTTCGTGATGGCTGATTTCGCTGACCGGATAAATGAGGTACACGGCATCCGCAACAACTATATCCATGAGATTGGCTCACTGCAGTGTTCCGAGGTAGGGTACTATGAACCGCGTAAGACGCCGGATAACGATCACTTCAAGTCTGCCTACCAGATCGAAGACGCGGGCGTCTACAGGGAAGATGAGGATATCACACGGGACGTGGAGAACATCACCCAGAAACGGGACATCCTCTACAACCGGTATTGGTACATGTACGAGATTCTGAAGGTATGGGTGCAGAATGAAGACATGAAGGATGAGGTCAGGCAGGCGATCCGGGAGCAGGTCCCGGATACGAAAGAGGCACCGCAAAACCGGATGTGTGTGGAGAACCCGGAACAGGAATGTGAGACGCCCGGTGCCTATAGCTGCCGGTTTAAGCATGAGGCCTGGCTCAATGGTGCAGTATATGACGGGCTGGAGGCCGAGATGCGGAAACTTGAAACGGCGCCAGAATACTTCAACAACACGGGCGTCTCGTGCCATGTCGAGTTCAACGAGCTCCGTGACCAGCCGGATCGCGATGGTCCGAACATCTCGTTCCCGGGTCACCGGGTTGAACCACGCGGTAATACCGGGGGCGACACAGGTATCTGCTGTGACGACAAGAAGCATCACGGCGACGATGAGCCGGATAGTCCGGACGACGACGATGACGATGATGGTTGTGATGCCACGTACTATGACTGTGGTGGACAATGGTACCTGGCGTTCGAATCGTACTTGGACTTCACCGTTGTCTGTGAGGACGAGAAGTTCAACACGGTGCCGATGGAAGACGATCTGGAGCACCTGTCCTGGGAGATCGATCTCAGTTACACGGTCCAGGAGGAAGAGCAGGGGGAGGAGTACGATGTACCAGGTACCTGGACGGAATGTATCGAGCGTGCACATCCTCCGGTTTCGTACCTGCCACTCACGCTGAACCCGTGCACATTTGAAGAGGAGGAGTTGGACACCTGTGAAGTCCCCGTGGAGACGATTGGTGAGCTCAGGTGAGATAATGGGCCGGACGCACAGGAGAGGATCAAGTATCATATCTGAAGCCATTTTGTTGATTGGGTTGATTTTGGTTGGTGCGTTGTTTCTTGCTGTTATGGGTGATATGGTGGGGTCGCAGGCTGATACGGTGTTTTCTAGTGCTGAGCGGAATATTGCTGAGGAGATTCGGGATCGGGTGAACACATTGGAAGGGTTTAAGGGGGTGTCGTCTACGAATTATTATCCGGGTGTGTCGCAGTATACGCTTGAGATTCGGCAGAATAGTATTTTGGAGGTGCAGGTGGAGGGGCGTGATGCGAGTACGGTCGGGTTTCAGGATTTGGTGTTGTCGGATACGGTGATTGAGAATGAGGAGGTTATCTGTATTGAGCGGGAAGGAGACGAGGTTGATATCAGTGGTGGGGCGTGTGATACGGTGGATATGTCTGATTTCTGTTCGGATGATCGGTGTGCGGGGAATGGCGTGTGTGAGGCGGATCAGGGGGAGCAGTGTACCAGTGTGGACTGTGCGTGTGATCCTGAGGATTATCCGGATGATGTGGATACCAGTGATGTATCAGGTATCTGTGGGCCGGATTATGTGCCCGGTGATTATCTGAACGGGACGGGGCCGGGAACGATCGATCCACTTGGCTGTGTCAGCGACGAATACGTCGATGTCCAGGCAGAAGGCGAACAATGCGGTCGGAACTTTGAATGCCAGGGCAATCTGGAGTGTAACAATCCGCATCCCGATGCCGACAGTGATCAGTCCCGGTGTTGTCCTGCCGGTGAGCAGTGGAACGGGGAGGAGTGTGAGAACCCGGTCACCTACGACATCGTGTACGCGCCGCTGAACTACGGGTCCGGAGAGTACAGTACGTTCGAGCAGCAGGCACAGCGGACGCATGACTATCTGGTGCCGCAGACACCGTTTAGTGAGTGTCAGAATCCGGATAATCATATCCGGGCACATTTCCTGGAAGATATGAGCGGATCATGTCCCGGGTCTGGTCGCGCCATCTGTAACGAATGTCCACGAGAGGCGCTGAATAACGTAAGGGATTCAGAATTTGGCACTGTGTATGACAAGGTGGCTGGTATTTGTGAGGGGAATTCCTGTGATACTGGCAGTGTCTGTGGGTGTGCGATGGGTATTCCGGCCGAATCCAGTGCAACGAACCAGATCAACTGTGGTGGTACTGGACCAGAACGGGTGGGAACCCACGAGATCGGGCACACACTTGGACTGTACCACATCGAGGAATGTGGTGCCGCGGGCGGCTGTAACGGACCGAACGCCGCGGACTGTAACGAACCGGATCGCCGTAATTTCGTGATGTCGTACTGTTCCCAGGAATATTTCGGCCCTGCGGCATATGACCACCTGGAGAACGATGTGTTCGCGGAGGCGTTACAGGGATGTCAATGAACGAGGATAGAACCGTATCGGGGCGTACGTATACGTCACTAGGTGTCCGGATGTTGATGCTTGTAGTTGTTGCACTTGTCGTTGCCAGTCCTGCCGCGGCTGCAGATGATGATCCGTTACAGGCGACGTACGATATCTTCACGGTGGAGTTCATGCTGTTCAACGAGGGTGGCGGTAACTGGAGTGCGGTCGATATCGCTGAGGGGACCGCGACGAACCTCGTTGAGTATGATCGGGACTCGTTCCCGACGACACATCAGATCGTGATCACAGGGCAAGACGGTGAGGAACTGTGGTCGCGTGATCTGGGAATCAGTTTTGAGGTTCATCCCTACGGCGGGGAGCATTATGAGCGTGATAAACGTGAATTCTACTGGCGGGTCCCGTATTTCCAGGAAGCATCAACTATTGATATGTATGAACTTGAAGCCCCTGACGATCCGAGTACGCGGAAACAGGTGTTCTCTATCGATCTGGAGGACGAATTCTGCAGTCTTGATGGGGCATGCCCGGCGTTCTGCGATGGGAAACAGGTCGATGTGGACTGTACCTGTGGGGATGGCACCTGTCAGGACCACGAGGATCAGGAACTGTGTGGTGAGGACTGTGGGCCGGGACGGACCGTTGACGGTGGAGACGGGAGTGATAGTGGTACTGGTGTTGATATCGCGGGCGGGGAGGATGGTGTGGATATCCGGTTCATCGCGATTATTGTCATCGTTGTTGCGCTGATCGGGATGCTACTCGTATACTCCTGGCGGCATGTAGAGATCGAAGGGGTAAAAGAGGAGTCTGCGTGATGTCAGGTGGTACATCATGTACTTGACCGGGATACTTGCCGAGGGTAAGGAACGGGAGGGGGGGCGTCGTGGCCAGTTCACAGCGTATATAAAGCCCGTGATGGTGCTTTTGTTTATGATTCTTCTGGTGTTTTTGTTTGTGGAGGTGATGAACTTCCAGACTGATCTGGAACAGGAGCGGAGTGAAGTGCAGTTCCAACAGGAGGTACGTCGTGATGTTCAGAAGCTTGTAGACTGTCTGCGGGTGGATGATGAGCTTTCCGGTAGCAGTTTTGTATTGAACGCGTCCAAGCTCGAACGGTTCGAGCAGCAGTACCGGCTTCGGGAACCGCCGTGCGCCGAAGACATGCAGTACGGGTACAACGTAACGGTACGAGAGTCATTTCTGGGGGCCCGTGAAGTGCGGAGGGCGCCTGGCGGACCGGTAGATGTTGTGTTTGCGATTGATGACAGTGGCAGTATGGGTCGGTACCTGCAGGCGGTGAAAGACAACGTCCGTGGGTTCATGGGGAGTATGCCGCAGGGAAGTCGGGTCGGTATGTTCATGTGGGCTGCACCCTGCCAGAACAGTGAGGAATACGCCAACTGGGAGCCCCAGCAGGAGTTCCCGAACCGGGATCAGAGCGAGCCGACCATGGGGCCTCTAGGCGGTGGTAGTCCAGATGTCCCGGATATTCCTGGTAGTGATGATATTGATCTCCCGAACCTGAACTGTGTCACGGATACCGTGGTCGAGTTGACATCGGATCCGGGAGAGGTTGAGGAAACACTTGACAGTCATGGAACCACGGGGGGACTTGAACCAGTGGATGGTGCGGTCAGATTCGCCTGGGAAGGCGCGGGCGGTGAACAGATCTTTGACTGGCGTGACGGTGTCCGGAAGATTCTGGTCGTAGTCGCGACCGAACCTGCGTCAAACGATGTCTATACCCGGATCCAGTACTACGAGGAGGCCGGTGTGGCGTGGGAAAACCATGGTATCGAGGTACACCCGGTTGCCGAGAAAGAATACGCCGATGAATGGAATCAGATGGCTGAGTACGGTGGCGGCAACTTCTACCACATTGAGGAGCAGGACTTCGATAAGATTCTGGCGGATATCGCAAGCGGTTCAAATCCAAGTGCATTTGGAGAGACGACCTGCTACGCCCCGACCACTGTTCGTGAAGAGGAGGGCAGTGATACGGGCAATGTACGGGTGGCGTTCGTGATGGATACGTCCACGTCAATGGAGGACTATATCAACGGGGTACGGGACAGTATGCAGGACTTCCTCGACGATCTGGGACCGGACTCTGAGGCTGCGATCATCGAGTATATCGAGTCATACCTGGGGAAGCAGCCGTTCACCGGGGACGCGGACACGCTGGTAACCTATCTTGATAACATCGACCTGGGGAACGACCCGAATGGAAACATGGATACCCCGGAGAATCCGGCAGTAGGGTTCGAGGAGGCGTTGAACGGGCTGTCATGGAATGAGGGGGGGAACGGGACGCAGAATGGATCGCAGCAGGCGATCGTGATTATGGTTGATGAAGGTGCCAAGAACTGTGGCCAGTTGATGACCCATGCAGAGGAAGCACAGCGCCGTAACATCACGGTCTACACCGTCCTCGGGTATAACGACGGCAATAGCTTCCAGGGCTGTCAGCAGGAACTGGAGCAGGACATTCCCAACATGACCGGTGGGAACTCGTACAGTATGCAGAATATAGGTAAGGTGATGGATAATCTCGGGCAGGATATCGGCGGTGAGAATACGCATGTACCAGCAGGTGGTCAGCAACTGTGTGAACCGACGTATATGTTCGGTGAACATGAAGGGTCTGACGCGGAAGGGTTGCAGCAAGATATAGAACTCCGGTACCCGATCACGATCTGGCGCAGCAAGGATCGGCAGAACCCGGGTGAACTGGTGATCCGTGTCCGGGATGGTGGACTGGAACGACTGACTGGAGCGATTGATAGCGTGGTGCAACAAGGAAACGAGCAAGGGCGACAGGTCGAACGCCGGTTCCGGTTCAACACCCGGCAGGAGCTGTACAGCACACAGCGCGAGGTGGAGCGACCACAGGACACGACGTACCAAGTGGTGAACGCGGACACAGGCAGCCCGCAGATATCAGTGAAGAACGATATCGTCGTCGGTGTTGACGGTGAACCTGTTGTACGCGTGGAGACCGGTCAACCCTCCACCGTTGACTTCTCACGTCCCGAGCACCAGTTCACCGCGTACCGTGGTGCATCGGTCCAGGCAATCGTGAAGAACCTGGAGGGAGATGCACAGGTTGATCCACTGGCGGTTGAGTGCGTTGATGGCTGCAGTGGTCGGCAGGAGATCTCCTTGAGTGGCACCGGTACAGCACCAGGAGGCGGGAACAGTACCGATGGAAATTCGTCGTCAGGGAAGAATTTCCTGCACGGGATGGAACGTCTGGAGATTGGGGAGGTCACCGTGTCGAACGAGGAAGTAGTGTGTGCCGCGACCACCGGTGATGATAGCTGTACCGTGACACGTGCCGGGCAGCTGTCGGACTTCACCTTGGCACCCGGAACACACCTGCTCGGTCTCTCGTATGACCCGTCGACGAACACGACTACTGTTATGAAGTGATATCGCGGCAGTTTCACCGATAGTATTATATGGCGGCGTATGGTATAACCATGATAATGCGGAAGTCTACCCGGCGGAAGGCACTGAGCCTGACCATGATCGGTGGCATCGTACTGGCGATTGTCGGCGTAGGTGTACTTATCATGATGTTTTCGGACCAGTTCGGTGATGGGTTCCAGTCGACCTTTTGCTCCGTATACACCAGTCTGAGCATACTGTTCCCGGGTGATTCGGTATCGCCGGCAGGGTGTGGACAGCAGTCTGATGTCAGCTATGAGGCGGTGGAATGTCCGGAGAAAGACCCGTGTGTCCTTGACATGGTTGCAGCGGTGTCACAGTGCTGGCAGGACTATCAGGGGTTCATGACGGAAAGCGAGATGTGTGAAGGGTGGAACGTCCAGTCGTTACCGGAAGGGATAACGGAGGCGGATGTGACCCAACGGTTGATAGAAAATAATCTATGCCCCAGCCAGTTGGAAAACACGGATAACGGATGCGGTGGCGCGGACCAGCTTCGGTTTGATGGACAGATAGAGAGTGGAGATTTCATCATCATCGAATACCGGAGTTCAGGGACCGAGGAATGGATCGCAGTCGAATGATGCGGGATACCAGCTATGTCACTATCACTTGAATATATCGGGAAACTGTTCATGATTCTGGTAGCTCTCGCTATCGGTGTTGGGTTAATTATGACGATACAGGGCGATGTCAACGACTGGATTCCAGATCTGGGAGGGGAGAAAGATGATCTGGACTCAGAGTTTGTGGATGTGGGGAACGATGCCGCAGAGATTGCAAGCCTGATCAACATGTGTTACAGTGAATCCCGGGAGCGACGGTATGAAAGTTTTAACTGTTTCCTGGCGAGAAGTGAGGACGGTACCTTTTCACTGTCGGCGGCTGATATAGAGTCGGAGCTGTCCAACACATTGCAGGAGAATACCGAGTTTCTTGATGATACGTTTGATCGTGAGACGATTGTCATCCGGTACGATGTATCGCACGAGGCTGTGGTGGTGGAGAAGTGAATGAGGGCACACAGCAACGCGGTGCACTCCCGTTGGAACTCATTGCGGTCATGACATTGATGCTGGTCGGAATATTTGTTGGTATCGCTATCATGCAGTCGATCGGCGAGTCCCGTACAGGTGTGGACGACCCGGTTGCACGGGCAGTAGAGCATGCAGATTATCCGATCTGTGGCGATTACAACGAATGGGACAGGATTCTCGAGTCAGACTTCAAAACAATCGTGTACGCACGCCACCTGGAAAAATGTAATTCCGCATACAACGCGGTTCGACTGCGCTTTACTCTGACGAACGAGACACTGGCAGAGTTTGCCCGGAACTTCCGTATGGTCGGAAGTGGTGGTGACCCCCGAATCCTGTACCGTCCGGACTGTACCGTCCCCGGCAGTGGTCGAGACACCGGGTTTGACGGTATCGTTGTCGGCGGCGAACGTGAACGGGTCCTGTACCAGAAAGGTGAAGAACTCGTCATCAGTCAGGTCGGTGGAACAGTCGCACTCTGTAACAGTACCGCACAATCCATCAATGCGACCCCGGATACCCCTGACGATACACCGGACAGTGATCCCGGCGATACCCCTGGTGATACGCCGGATGATCCAAACAACGGGACAGACGATACACCGGACAACGGGACGGACGATGGTCCTGACCCGGTCAACACGTTTAACATTGTGTACGTCCCGTTGAACTACGATAGTGGCGAGTATGATGCGTTCCGACAGGAGGCAGAGTCCATACATAATTACTACGTCTCGGAGTCACCGTTCAATACGTGTCAGACACCGGAAGAACACATCCAGGCATTTTACGTGGAGGATATGACCGCCTCGTGTGAGAATGATCCACCTGCCTCAAGTCCGAACGCACCGACTGAGGACATCCCGATATGCAGTTCCTGTCATGATGAGGCACGGGACCGTGTGAGGGCGTCCGACTATTCGGACACCTTCGACCTGATACAGGCCGTCTGTAAGGGCGACAGCTGTCCGGGGATTGACCCGCAGATGGGGACGATATGTGGCTGTGCGGATGGAATCCCGGGAACGGTAAGTGCGACACTCACCATCGACTGTGACGGGACAGCACCGAGCAGGGTTGGGACGCATGAGCTCGGACACACAAACGGACTGTACCATATGGAGTGCGGTGGCGGTGCAGGCGCATGCCAGGGACCGAACGCTGCTGACTGTGGGGAGCCTGACGAACAGAACTATATCATGGGATACTGCCAGCAAGAGTATTTCGGGGACGCCGCCTATACACACCTGGAAAGTGATCAGGTGTTCGGAAGCTATCTTGAGGGGTGTGGCCAGTGAGAAATGCGGTACGTCGTATAGTGATCGTTTCCCTGCTGGCATTACTCATGATACTGCTGCTTTCCCCAACGACCACAGCCTTCAACCCGGAACGTGGACTATTTACGCTGGACCTGACACTATACTCCGGAGATGTTGACGGCGATGTACATAACGTGTCCATCAGCGAGGGAAAGGAAACCGACTTCGCCCGGTTCGAACGGAACGATCCGACCCATCGGATCGTAATGACCGCACAGAACGGTACGGAACTGTTCTCCCAGGACGTTTACGTCGGATTCAACACACAGCCATGGGGGATAGAGGAATCGACGGTGACCGAACAGCAGTTCTACTGGCGGCTCCCCTACCACCGGAACGCACAGATCATCACTATATACGGGTTCCCACAGCGCATCGGCGGACAGAACGGATCCGATACGGGTACGGGAGATGTGGGTCAGGAGATCGCAGTGTCCATCGATCTGGAAGACCGGTTCTGTCACGTCGAACGTGATGGAGTGTGCCGACAGTACTGTGACGGCAAACAGCTTGATGCCGATTGCAGCTGTGGAGACAGTACCTGTCAGGACTACGAGTCAGTGGACACCTGTCCGGGGGACTGCATGGACGATACGGACGTGGCCAATCCTTCGGGTACTGTGGAGGAGGATAACGGTATTAGCCGCATCGTACTGGGTGTGATCGTGCTCGTTCTGTTACTGGTCGGTGTGGCCGGTATATACCTGTGGGCCCGTCGTGGCAACGGTACGGAACAGTCCGAAGCACGGCAGGGTGCAGGAAACCAGGGATACAACCAGGGTGGGCGGTACGGTACCGGCCAGTCCAGTCAGCGCAACCGGCAGAATAACCGCTACGGCCAGGACGGCGCCTCCAATCGGGACGACCGGTACCGGTAACTGGTACGGAGAGGACATGGACAGGTACATTTATATGGAGCCAGCACGTATCACGTACTGGATCGGCAGTATGGAACAGTATGACAGGATGTACTCAGTGACGGTGTAGGCAGGAGCATGGTGAATACATGATGAAACAGCAGTTTCCTATGGCGGGAACGAACAGCCAGAAGGCAGTGGCGGTACCGATATGGATCTGGATTGTCGGCGGTATTATCGTTGCCCTTCTGGCGTTGACTGGTGCATACCTGCAGCTGACCAGTATGGGCGAACAGACGGCACGGCACCAGGCGATCGACCAGTTCACATCATTGAACGAGGAGGTCCGGTTCATGTGTCAGCAGGCGCCTGGGTCACGGACGACGAAGCGGGTGACCTTCGGATCAGGGATACTGGCCATGTTTGCATCAAGTACCCGGGGAGAGCCACCGTCTCGTGTTCCAATGCAGATCGCCCAGGGACAGAAAGGTGAAGGGAGTTATATCTGCCTCACGTTCGAGGACGAACACTACGGCTGTATTGAACAGCAGTGCAAGGTCGAGATGACCTACGTCGGCTGGCCACTTGAAGGAACAGACATGTACGAAATCGGATCACGCGACAACAAATTCCAGTTCGACCTGTCCGTCCAGCGCGACCAGGACCAGACAGTCGTCGTCGACGCCACGCACGTCCCCTGATAGACTGCATTCTCTGGACCGGTACCGTGTATGATCCCTGTCCGTCTGCGACATACCACAGAACTGGCCCTGCTATGGCAGAACATCTCGTGTCTTTGGTAGGGTTTGGGAGAGAGATAGTCGTCCGGTACGATCCGTCTGATGATCTCGTGATGGAGCCGCCACAGTTTGGCCGGTGAATGCAACACAGGGAACGCGCAGGCCGGTTACTTGTACTGTTCTTCCCGCATCTCTTCAACGATGCTGGAGAGTTCACGGACGTTCTCGACCAGTGTCGGGAGGACCTGCTGCAGTGCCTTCTCCATGCCACCCATCCGGGCCTGTGTCTGATCGAAGTGGTCCTCGACGTTCTCCATGCTTTCGACGAACATATTCTCACTTTCCTCCTTCCGGATACTGATCTCCTCGACATCAACCTGGAGTTCTTCCATGTCCTGTTTGATCTGCTCGATCTCGTCCCATACCTTGTCCAGGTGGTCGTCGACCTTTGACATGTGCTCGGACACAATAATCTCGATCAGTTCCTCTTCCTCAGGAGACACATCCATGTTCCGACCACCCCCCATATCGTAACTCCCCGCATCCTCCTCAACGGCAGGAAGCGGATCGTTCGCCGGTCCTTGTTGTGGGGGGGGTCCCTGCCCACCCTGTCCTTGCGGCGGTGGTCCTTGTCCTCCTGGTCCTTGTTGTGGGGGTGGTGCTTGTCCACCGGGGCCCTGTCCTCCAGGTCCGCCTGGACCTCCGGGTCTTCCTGGTCCTTGTTGTGGGGGTGGTCCCTGTGGTCCGCCTGGACCTCCTGGTCCGTGGGGTGGCGGGCCCTGTCCTCCAGGTCCTTGTGGTCCGCCTCCGCCGCCTGGGCCGCGGCCAGCAGTATCTTTGACGGCCTCGTTCATGGCTTCGGTAATTTCAGAATAAGAGTATCCGCGGTCACGGAGCTGTTCGGTGATTTCGGTCTCGGAATATCCCTGCTGGGTGAGTTGCTGTACTTCGTCGATGGGTGGTCCGTCTCCCTGCTGTCCACCTGCGGACTGCCCCTCATCGTCTCCGCCACGCAGTTTTCCGAGTAGCTGGAATTTCATTGATAGTCTCCTTGTACCCTGTTTTCACGCATCTTTTTTTCGATCAGTTTTTCGACCTCGGTTTTGGTCATAAACGAGCTTTCCACCGGTGTCATGAGGTCCATATAGTCTTCCAGTTCCGCCAGTTCCCGGCGTGTGACGAGTTTCCGGGTCTGCCGCTGGAGACCGTTGATCTCCGTTTCGGCGTTCCGGATACGGTCCGTGAGACTGTCCACGTCATCATTGATATCTTCGAGCTCCGTATTTATCTTTTTTGTCTTATTGAACAGCGTGTCCTCCACGGTGTTCACACGCGCGTTCAGGTTCCGGACCTTCTCCTCCAGGTCCCGGAGACGCCGGTTGAAGTCCTTGACACGCGTGATAACCTCGTTCAGTACATCGCTTCGGGCCACGGTATCATCCTTTTTGTCCTTTGAGGGCGGGTATGTCGTTGCGTATATTAATGCCGATGAGTAATTATAGGGCAGTCTAGGTACGTGTGACGAGGCGTAATGAATAACTGTGCAGCGGTCGCATATAATAGTTGTCCTGTTTGGCGTCCTGACTATGCCTGTACTGGTACCGATGCAGGTATCTGGACGGACAGAGGTGGAGGAGTGTGGCAGTAACTGATCTAAGTACATGGGATTACGAGCATGACACGGATTCCGGTGTGGTCCGGGTCAACGCCATGGGAAGCATCTACGGCCCGTCCGTGGAGGACTACCCGGAAGTCATGGCCAGGGTAGTGGATATTCTCCGGGAAGTCGGCGGTGTCAGCAGCATTATTCTCTCTGCGTCACAGGAGTACGAGTACACCGGTGACGAGGCAGATATGCTGGTGGAGATCGCGCAGACCATCCAGGATATCACCCGGGAGGGATACCTGTCTGCAGACAGCTACCTCGGGGACTGTGAGAAATACTATCCGCAGTGGCGACAGGCCGTCCAGCAGATCGTGACCGAGGACATCCGCCGGGACCCGATCGGGGCGTACGTCAAATTGAAACGAGAGATCCGTCACCACCGCGAAACCATGCGGGACGCTCACCACCAGAAACGCCGCTGCATCCAGAAACTGTTGGATGAGGTCCTGGTCCCGGTCCATGAACGACTGGGGGAGACAGATCTCATCCAGCAGGTGAATGACCGGCTCACCGGGTTCCACGTTGGTGACCGCGAACTGTACCGGGAACTGTTCCACCCTCTGGTCCGGCCCAACTTCATGATGACCAAGTACAAGACACTCCCGCCGGAGAAGGGGGAGGAGGTCGATCATTACGAGATTAAGGACCACGTTGAGGTCTACATCTACCGGCTGGCAGACGAGGCGCTATATGTCTATCACCTCGCACCGCCCGAGGCCAAACTGTCCGAGGACGAATATGCGATCCTGGATACGGCCCGCCGGTACATGGGACAGCACCGTCCGGAGTCCGGTGAGTTCGCCCGGCCGGAACGGATGCGAGATGTGTTCGAGAACATCGGGCGTGACATGCTGCTCGATATCTCCGACGAGATGGGAGAGAACCTGTCCAACAAGAAACTGGACCTGATGGCGGACATCCTTACCCGGTACACCGCCGGACTCGGCGTTTTGGAGCTGCTGTTCGCGGACGAGAAGGTGCAGGACGTGTACGTCAACGCGCCGGTCGGGAAGAACCCGATCTTCCTCGGACACAGTGACCACGGCGAATGCCGCACCAACCTGGTGCCGACACCGGAGGACGCGGAGTCCTGGGCGACCCGGTTCCGTATCCAGTCCGGCCGCCCACTGGATGAGGCGAACCCGGTGCTGGACACGGATATCGAGGTACCGGGCGGTCGTGCGCGTGTTGCGGTTGTGACCCGGAACCTGTCGCCGGAAGGGCTGGGGTACGCGTTCCGCCGTCACCGTGACGAACCATGGACGTATCCCTTGTTTATCCATCTTGACTATATGACGTCGCTGGCCGCGGCCGTGCTCAGCTTCCTGATCGACGGTGCCCGTACCATGCTGATCTCGGGGACGCGTTCCGCCGGTAAGTCGTCGCTGCTGGGTGCGTCTCTGCTGGAACTGATGAAGAAGACGCGTATCACGTCGGTGGAGGACACGCTGGAGCTGCCGCTGCCACGGTTGCAGGAGCTGGGGTACAACATCCAGCGGATGAAATCGCGGTCCGTGATTACGCAGGTGGAGTCGGAGCTGCCGGCGGACGAGGCGATCCGTACGTCGCTGCGGCTGGGAGACTCCTCACTGATCCTGGGTGAGGTCCGGAGTACGGAGGCGCAGGCACTGTACGAGGCGATGGGTGTCGGTGCTGTAGCGAACTTCGTGGCGGGCACGATCCACGGCGAGGACGCGTATTCGGTGTTCGACCGTGTTGTGAACGACTTAGGCGTACCGCGGACCAGTTTCAAGGCGACGGACATCATCACGCAGGTGAACCTGCTGCGGGATCCATCCGGGATGCAGAAAATCCGGCGGATGACCGGGATTACCGAGGTGCGGAAGGAGTGGACGGAGGACCCGCAGGATGAAGGGGCGTTCGTGGACTTGATGAAGTACGATGCGAACGCGGATACGATGCGGCCGACGGATACATTGATTAACGGAGAGTCCCTGATTATCAACAGGATCGCGGAGAATACACGGGAGTGGAAGAATAACTGGGAGGCGGTTTGGGACAATATCCAGTTGCGGAAGCAGATCAAGGAGCGGCTTGTGGAGCTTGGTGAGCAGGATGACCGGCTGTTCGAGGCCGATTTCACGTCGGCGGCGAACGAGAAGTTCCACATGGTATCAGAGCAGGTCGATGAGGAGTTCGGGACACTGGACTCGGACCGTATCTATGAACGCTGGAATGAATGGGTGACCGAGGCCGCGAAAAAAGGTCTGAGCGAGATGCGGTGATGGGGAGGACAGGGCGATGAGTGACGGGGAGCAGCCGGACGAGGAACGACGTGAGAATATCCGGGATATTCTGGACGAGTACCAGGTGCAGGACTACCAGCAGGAGGAACAGGAAATCTCCCCTCAGGTCCAGTCCAAGGAGTACCAGACATATAAGGCAGCGGAGGCACGGCGCAGAAACAAGCACTGGTACATCCGTCTCGTTGACACACTCGGTGTTTACGACATTGACCTGGGAAAGAGACAGGTGAAGATCAACCAGGCTACCGATCTCATGTCCTGGGAGTTTGACACGAACAAGATTTTCTCAGCGGCCGGGATTGCAGCGTTCGTTGTATTCCTCGTTGCGTTGGGTATCTTCGTGATCGATGCCGCACTCGGACTGAATATCCCGACGGTATTCAAGGCCGGGTCGATGTTCCTGCCGTTCATGGTCATGTACTATCTCATCCAGTATCCGGTGTTCCAGGCGCAGCGCAAGGTCATCAACTCTTCCGACGAACTGATTCTATCATTGCTGTACATGGTCATCTACATGCGGAACTCGCCGAACATTGAGGGTGCCGTCCGATTCGCTGCGCTGAACACGACTGGCGAGGTATCGGACGATCTCAAACATACGCTGTGGCAGGTAGAAGTCGGGACATACACGACTATAGAGGAGGCGCTCGTGAACTACGCGGAGAAGTGGCGGCCGTACAACCGGGACTTCATCCAGTCAATGGAGCTTTTGGTTGAGGCGACCGCTGAAGGAAATTCGGAGCGCCGGGAAACGATCCTTGCCGAGTCGATCAACAACCTGCTTGACGGGACCCGGGAGAAGATGAAACGGTATGCCCGTGAACTGCGGATGCCAGTGTCCGCCACGTTCGGTATGGGTATCCTGCTCCCGGTGCTCGGAATGATTCTGTTCCCGCTTGTCGCATCGTTCATGGGGGGTGGGAGCGTTGAAATCTACCTGTCGTTCACGTACAACGTCCTGATCCCGGTGATGATCTATGTCATCGTCTACCATACACTGATGCGGCGACCCCCGACCGTCTCCACACAGGATGTTGACAGTGAACTCCTGCCGAAAAAAGGGTGGTACACGATGGAAGTGAGCGGCCGGGAGGTCAGTGTTCCCGCAATCCTTCCTGCAGCAGTCTTCTTCCTTGTAATCGGAGCGTGGCCGCTCATGTACTATTTCAGCGTCCTCACTGGAAACGCGATGATGCCACCACACGTTGAGACACGGACCGATGTCACACCTATTAGCATGCTGAGAACACTCACACTCACGTTCGCGGCATCGGTGTCGATCGGCCTGTATATGTACTTGGGGAACGTGCAGCGTCTTGAGAAGTTCCGTGAGATTGGAAAACTGGAGGAAGAGTTCCCGGAAGCCCTGTTCCAGCTGGGGAATACACTGAACCGTGGCACCCCGGTCGAGACCGGTGTCCGGAAAGCACTGAACAACATGGGACAGCTCGAGATCACAGACATGTTCCGGATCATCTCGTACAACATGAACGAGGTCGGGATGACGTTCGAACAGGCAATCTTCGACGAGAATTACGGAGCACTCCGCCACTACCCGTCACAGTTGATCGAATCCGTCATGCGCGCACTCACCAGGTCATCCCAGAAAGGGACACGGATCGTTGCCAAAGCGATGATGAGCATCTCCACGTACCTCAAGAACATCTACGCGACCGAGGAAGAAATTCAGGAACAACTCGGTGAAACCCTGGCAACGATGAGCTTCCTCGGATTCGTCCTGGCACCGGTCATCTCCGGCGTTGCACTCGGCCTCGGTACGATCATCACCAAATCGTTCTATATGCTTGAACTGTTTGAGAGCTGTCTCGAACTGGAGGGCGATTTAGGTGATGTGGAAGAAGGATCGGCAGGCGGTGTCGGCGGACAGGCACCTGCCGGCTTCGAGGACGGTGGTTTCAGCACGTTCAGCGTAGAAGCCGCTGTCCCGCCGGATGTCCTCCAGCTCGTGATTGGACTGTACCTGATCGAACTCTCACTGCTGATCGGTATGTTCTATGTCCGGCTGACCGAAGGAGAGAACGCGGTGGTCCAACGCGTCTTCACAGGGAAAGTATTAATAGTGACCCCGATACTATATGGACTTACAACGCTCCTGCTTGTCGTCATCTTCGGCAACATGATCTCGGGAGCGATCGTCGAAGGTATCACAGGAGGGTGCTAGGCATCAAACCGTCCAACGCAAAACGGAGCGGAATAGATTTCAACTTCATTGGCCTCGCCATCGGTGGAATCATCATCGTATTTATCATCCTAGTCATCCTCGTCAACTGGATAATGACAGACGCCACATCGGTCGGATGATTACCCATGTTAACCACTACCAGACATACGATACGCGTCCTTGAAGGGCGAAAGGGGATAGCAGTAGACGAGCCCGTGATGTGGGTAGTTGGACTGATCCTTCTTATGGTTGTCGTATTTGCAGTAATGGGGATGACTGTGTCCATCTCCGCCGACGGCATCCCGGTGACCAAGACGATGCTGATCAGTATTGTCTGTGCACTCGGGTTCGCATAACGCGCTGGACGGCGGCGAAATACGTACACATTTAAACGAGTGGAACGAGGGTACGCGTATGGGGCTGTCTGAAGGACCGAAAATACTTATGGGTCTTGCCTTCGCAGTGATGTTAGGTATTGTTGCTGCTGCGTTTCTTGCTGGCGTCCCGCTCCCATTCATCAACGAGACACAGGGAAGCGTCCTCGGATTCTTTGAACAGGCAATGGCGCTGATGGGCTGCTAGACGATCACTGTAAAAACGCATATAAACCGGCAGCCCAGAATACAGGGGTATGGCCCCACGCAAAGGACTTGAAACGGTGCCGACAACACTTGTCATCATCGTATTTCTGTTGCTGGCACTCGGTGTCAGCATGTTCGTGCTGGACACGGGGTTCGGTATCATGGCCGACGGATTCGAGTCGATCGCCGGTCTGAAATCGGTCACAGACGAACTCAGCATCGGTGGCGATAACGGAGGAGATGACAACTCCAACGGCGACAGTGGCGACTCCGGCGATAGCAGCAACGGCGACAGTGACGGTGACGGTGATGATGGCGAGGATGGTGGTGACGAGGGTGGCGGTGATGGTAGCGGTGATGGTAGCGGTGACGGTGATGGCTCCACAGATGGCACTGACTCCGGTGACGGTGATGGCTCCACGGATTCGTCAACGGAATGATACCGCGGTCTATCGGCATAACATGTTCATGTCGTGGTGAGATACGATATAGCAGGGTTCTGGTCTGTCAGTAGCACATCATATAAATACGAGGCTGTTGAACGTGTATACTGAGTAGCGATGGATGCGGACCGGGACAAGCTGTCTGATAGAATCGGGATGCAAGGCATTAATCGCCGCGTCCTCATGGAGTTCGTCGGCGCAATGGCATTAATCCTGATTTTGGGGCTGATCATCGTACACTTCCTTGGGCCCTTTGGATGCTTCATGAACGAGGAATGTATGGAGGCCCGTGAGGAGTTGCGCCGGTTCGTAAACGATGTTGACAAGGCATGTCAGGATGCATCGGTGGAGCAGGTAGCCGGTGAAACCCTTGAAGAGTACGATTTCGGGGCATCCCATGTTCTCGCGATTGGTGCGACCAGTGATGGGCTCCTCCCGGATCCACGGTCGATAAGTAAGAACGAGTTCATTCTCATCAAGTTCAACGAGGATCGTGTGGATAAGATGGTGGAGGATCTTGCGTCGTTTGACGGCAGCGACGATCCGCTCACCATCGCCGGAGACGAGGAGGTGGTCGACTGGATGGTCAGTGAGACTGCCTCATCATGTAACAAGGCCGAACAGTGTCAGGTACGGGATGCGATGCATGTGAAGGAGTGGACATGTGGTGAGGGTCCGTTCTCCTCGTGGCTGTTCCCGATCATGGGTGGAAGCGAGGGAGAGGTCCGGATTACAACGTATGACCCGGATGCTGGTCCACGTGTCAAGCTGCGGTACATCGGTGACAACTCAATCGAGGGCAAGGCTCGGGACGCATGGGGCAATATTAAGGAAGCTGTTGAAGACCGGATAGACAATACTAAAGACAAGCTAGAAGAGGATACCGAGAATAGATGTGGTGTTGATGGGGTCTGCCGCGATAGAGAGGAGTGTCGGACAGGTGAAATCCGTAAGGAAGGAAATGATGATCAGTGTGGAGGAGACGGCGAAATATGCTGTCAGCCGGTGATGGCAACCCCATAGGGTCTAATCAGTTGGGTGTAGGCGCAGGAGAGGATATAGTATGGCATTTGTGTGGTCGGCGCGGACGGTTGGTGCACTGGTTATCGGAATAACCATATTGTCTGTCTCCCTGTTCAATATTGGGCAGGCGTTCTCGAATATTGATGAGGAGTCGATGGAGGTGGATGTCCGGCGGGTTGCACAGATGGTAGAAGTCATTGATCATCGGCCCGGGACGACTGTCGAGATCACGTTCGATGAGTCCTACAGCGTTGTGGAGCTGGCGGAAGATCAGGTTGCGATTGAATATGACGGGAGAAGACTGTCACAGGACATACGGCCGTTTAACGATATTGAGACGGGGAGCCTGAGTGATACGGATACTATCTGCCTGGTCAACGATGGGGGTAGCCTGTCGTTGACCGATGGCTGTGGACTGCAGGAGGGCGATGGAGATGATACCGGTGCGTAGAGTACGGAAAGGGTCACTCGTCTTTTTCATGATGATGGCTGTGATGGCGGTGTCCGGTGCGATCATCGGGAACATGGCGTTTCTCCATTTCAGTGAAGTTATGGGCGTATCGACGACCTCCAGCAGTCAGAACATGTACAGCAGCTTCGTGATCCGGGAGGAGATATTGGGCGCGGACTGTGCCACGGAACGGTACGGTGTGTTTGAGCGCGAGGCCATCCAGAACGGTGACCTGTCCTGTATCGAAGTCCCGGAAGAGGATGATATCACCGTCTGGTTCGAATGGTGGGAGGATGGGGACTACAGTGCGAAGACGTACCGTATTAGCGACGGAAGTGTCGAAGCACTGGACGATCTTGCAGATATTCCGGCCCTCATCAACGCACAGGTGAGACTTATCACAGAATCAGAGATATATCCTGCATTGATCTGGGACGATGATCAGGACGTATATCGCCAGGCAGTGTTCGGATACGTTGGTGATGTTGAAGGCAATCTTGTTGAAGAAGCAGCCGAGGTCGACACTGGTGACAGCGGTGACGAAAGCAGTGCGTCCAGCGGGGATGACCCCGGTGAAGAGGGTACAGAGATCGCAGAGAGCAGTAGGCGGCAGGCCGCCAGCGCCATGTACCGTATTAACTGGTCTGATGCGGGAGACACGGAACCATTCATGCAGGAGACGTGGCCGGACGGTGGCTGGAAACGAGTACCGCACCCGGTCGCTACAGCATCACATGCGATGGAAACCAGGATACCGGCCGGTAGTCGGGAGGGTGTATCGGCATTTCTGACGATGGCTGGGAATGTGGAGGAGATGCCAGAACAGGCACATGCCCGGTACCAGGTATATCTGCCTGCAGCGTACTTCCCGGTGCCCGACGGGTTCAAACTTCCGGGGCTTGCCGGGACCGGGAGCGCAACCGGTGAATGGCCGGAAGGGGGCTGGGGTGGCCGTACAACGACCGGAGACAACGGATGGTCTGCACGACTACAGATGGATCCTGACACAACGGACCTCTATGTGTATGCATACCACGTGGGGATGGAGGAGCACGGGTCCACGTTCGGTGGTCACACACTTGAAACCGATACCTGGCACCAGATCGACCAGTACGTTGCGATGAACACGCCCGGAGAAGGGGATGGGGAGGTCCGGCTGTGGGTTGATGGCGAACTGGTGGTAAACCGGACAGATATTCGGTGGCGGGATAACGAGAATATCAAGATCGAATCGTTCTGGCATCAGGTCTATCACGGCGGCTCACAGGATGTGTCTCTCCCGGAGATACTGGTATATACCGACGACATCCAGCTCTGGGATGAGGAACAGCCACCGGACGATACCGCCATGGAATCCGGCAGTGACGGGTCCTAACTGATATAAACGGGATGCGGAAGATATAAACGGGGATCCGGTCGGAACGGGCACAATGGACCAGTGAAGCCGAAACGGCGGGACAACCGGTACGGGACGGTGGGGGAGATCAATGAGACGGACTGTTGGATGGATACGGGGGTGTGTTCCGTGAACGATGAACGATGGATGCGGACGGGAATTGCGTCAGCAGGTGTTGTCGTGCCATTTCTGGTGATCCTGGCGCTGGTACTCCAGTTCTCTGTCCTCGGATACTGTCACCTGGAGGGCGACTGTGATATCTTCGGCGGTGAAAGTACGGACGAAAAGATCGACCAACAGGAGAAGAATGCGAAGGCGGCCGGTATGGCGAGACAGATGTTCTACGGGGTGACTGTCGGCGAACAGGACATGATACTACTGGAAGCATTACGGCTGTACGCGTACTGTGAACGGCTACCAGACGAGGACGCGGACACCGGCCGCTGTGCAGATGCGCCGGGAGAAGACGCAATCGTGGAGTCGATCGAACAGTTCAGGCCATACCCCCGCAAGCTCACCAACGTCATCAAAGAGGTTATACCGTTCCTGGACGGGATCGCATTCGTCGTGTCGGCGGAACGGGATGGCGTCGAACTGGTCGCGGCTGGCCACAACACAGGAGATGTTGGTGGTAGGGACACCAGTACGTTCGTCGTGGTCGAACCGTTGCCCGGCGGCCAGCATCTCCGGGTACTGTTCCGGGTCAACGTGGGCCGTACCACGATGGGGGTGATAGAACAGTGAGACGGAAAGGAGACACGGAACTCCAGATACTGGGGTTGCTGGTACTTTTCTCAATAGTAATGCAGCTGGCATTTATGCTGGCAGCACCAGGACAGTACAAGCTGGCCGTTGAACGCCAGATCAATGACGCGGAACCGCTTATGCGGACCGGGTTCATCACAACGCATATCGAGAAACGATACGTAGACCAGGCAGTCACCGAGGCCGTGTACACGGGAATGTATGAACGAGGGAAGGACGGATTCGGCCCCTGGGACGGCGACCCCCCGCCATGGGACGAGGTCAGCAGCGAATTTGACGATGCGATCACCCGGACGATGCGGGAGGAATACGCCGGTGCGATCGGTACCGGATCACGCTGCGGCCTTGTCGGGAACAATGGTATCGTCCTCAGCACCACAGACGATGAAACCACTATTACCGCGTCCATGGACGGCCAGTTCAATGCCACCTGCAGGTCACTTCATATCACGTTTTCAGGTCAGTTACAGACCGTCACTGCCCGTGAAAACATCAGTATCACGGAAGAGTACGAGGTACCGGGGATACGGTACCAGCAGATGCATGAGGTAGCTCGCACAATCGGTGAAGGCCGGACCATCGACGAGATTCACGATGAGTACGGTGACGAAGCAACGGTTCAGGGATTCGATGTCAGTATCAGAGAAGACGGTCCGCGTGTCGCAGCCACGATCACTGATCCGGAGAACACAATCCCAACTGGCGACGGATTTGTCAATCCCGTATATAATGTCACATACTCGTAGACCGGTCAGTGGCAGGCTTCCTCCGGATACAACCCGTTATCGTAGAACGATACATGTTTAAAAATATCTGTACCGCAGCGCATTGTACAGTTACGAGGTGACACCTACAATGACAGAAGACAACGACAACACAGTATACATTGGATCCAAACCTGCCATGAGCTACGTGCTGGCAGTCGTCACACAGTTCAACGATGGACAGGACCAGGTCCACATCAAGGCCCGCGGAAAAGCGATATCAACCGCCGTCGACGTGGCAGAGATCGTCCGCAACCGGTTCATCGAAGAAGCCGCCATCAACGATATCGACATCGGCACGGACACAATCGACACCGACGAAGGCGACGAGATGAACCTGTCCTCCATCCAGATCGACCTCGCCAAGTAACCCCGAACAACACTACATAAACCGGGAACACACGGCTGTTCCCGATCTTCCTTTGTTTTTCTTCACGTCTTTACGTCCTCGCGCCCTGAATCTACGGAAACAGACCTAATATATCACAAACCTATTTATACCGGTAGAACATGTGTTTGTGGTGTTATGACGAAACGAAAAGGCATCAGTTTTACGTTGACGCTGGTCGTGATTGGTGTCGTGTTGTTGATGACGGCGCTTGTCGTGATTGTTGGTGGTGGCGGCAGTATCATGGATTTCTTCCAGCGAGGCGGTGAGGGGTCGCTTGATGCGGCTGTGTCGCAGGCGTGTGCGCAGAAGGCACAGCAGATCAACTCCAACTACTGCAGCATGTATGTGGACACGGATGCCGACGGCTGTGATGTCCGCAGGAACCCGTCAAGCGACTACGACACGCTCGTCGAGAACTCCGAGAACTGTAACGACTGGTCAACGCAGGGCGGCGAGAACGGTCCCTTGGCTGACATCGTTGAAGGAAACGATGTCACTGTCACCGTACAGGGAAACGACTACGACTGTGTTGCAGAGGGCGAACTATCATCTATCTGCCCGGCGTAATGCGGGCATAACACCTTTCTTTTTTCTTTTCTACCCTGATTGAACTGTGTTCCTCCAGGGACAGCGATATACTCACTGAGCATGCGGGAAACACCCGTGGCAACTTATTTATACGGGCTGGACGTTTGTGTTGATACTATGAGTATGGCAAGGAACAGAAAGGGTATCAGTTTTACGTTGACGTTGGTTGTTGTTGGTGTCGTGTTGTTGATGACGGCGCTTGTCGTGATTGTTGGTGGTGGCGGCAGTATCATGGATTTCTTCCAGCGAGGCGGTGAGGGGTCGCTTGATGCGGCTGTGTCGCAGGCGTGTGCGCAGAAGGCACAGCAGATCAACTCCAACTACTGCAGCATGTACACCGACGGGGATGTCCGCAATGACGCAGGACAAGTCATCAATGACCCTTCCGCCAGCAGTTCTGGAAACTGTGATGTCCGCAGGAACCCGTCAAGCGACTACGACACGCTCGTCGAAAACTCTGACAACTGTAACAACTGGCAAGACCGTCATGGCGACCGACTGAGTGATATCCTTGATAGTGGCGATCCAGTTGTCACCGTACAGGGGAGCACATATAACTGCCTTGAAGAAGGCGAGCTGACCA
>CAZCWR010000003.1:0-13619 GCA_964502455.1 uncultured archaeon
ACATTACGCGCAGGAGAACGCGGACATCTTCTCGACGCATGACCGTAACCACACCCACGGAGAGGACGAGGAGAACAATTTCAAGCACCTGGTCCGGGACCGCGACCAGTAACTGTAACCGGTATCAATCGTATATCTCGTCCAGATCTTCATTCATCCGGTCCTTGAGCTGGTCCTCGCCTTCTTCGATGACGGGCCGGATGTCCTCCCCGAAGTCGATGATGGTGAACGGGCCGACACGCAGGTTCATGCCGTCCGTGTACTCCTTGACCGTGTCCACATACTGGAAATTCTTCTCCAGCACGTCCTGTGCTTCGCCCCGGTCCGGGTACGCCGCGCGTAACGCCTCGCCGAACTGGTCGGTATCCTGATCCACGATCGGCACGAGGTCTTCCACCATCTCCCGGAACTGGTCGGCCAGACTCTGCTCAAGGCCTTCCTCGTCGTCGCCGTGGTAGTACCGGGTGAACGGGCTGTGCTTCAGGAACCGGTCAACATGCTCTTCCGGTGGTTCGTCGGCACCGTCCGCCAGTTCCTCGGCACAGTCCAGCACGGCATCACGCTGCTTCCGGATCTCTCGCTCAATCCGCTGCAGCTCCATACTCCGCAACGGATTCACGTGTCCTTCAACAAGCTGTTCGTGCGCGTAGCCCAGCATCTCATCCAGGTAGTCCTCAAACTTGTCCGCAATACTGTCCCGTCCCATGTGCATACAGTAACCGATCCCCGTTTAAATCAGTTACACACGCTGCGTGCTGCTGTATCCCCGTACAGCGTCAGCCAATCTCCTCGAACCGGTAGTGCTCTTCGTCACCGTTCAGCACCCAGACCTCCTGTCCGTGCTCTATCAGGCAGTCGATCATGGTACGCTGGTGCGGACTGAGCGTGCTTTCGTTGTACTTGACCTCCACAAAACCAAAACGCCCCTCAGGCTCCCATTCCCGGACCGTCGGGTCGTCCATCCACGTGTTCAGGTTGTGCGTGTTCGGCTTCTTGACGAAGAAGTCCGGAATCCCATTCATCGTCCCCAACTCGTTCCACACCGCGCTGTACGCGTCCGGCTGGAACTGTTTGAACGCCTGCGCCGACCGTTTCCAGCACCGCACCCCGTTCTCTTCGCACAGCTCCCGGAAGAACTGCTCGAACCGCTGCCCCTGCTGCCCGTTCTCCAGCGCCCGCTGACTGTGCTCGGAAAGGGTGTCACGCTCCTCATCACACAGGTAATCCCATATCCGGTCACCGATCAGCGTCTCCACGCCGTGCTGTCCGACGTACGGCAACGTCTCCGCCAGCACGTATCCGATATCATCCTTCTGCGCCACCTGCCCGACCGCATCACTGCTGACGACATGCTCGAACAGTGTGTCCGCGATGCGCTGCCGTGACCCAGCCGGAAGGAACGTCCACCAGTCGATAAATGATACTTCGTCCCATCGCGATCCACCCTTCTGTAAGTGGTAGTTCCCGGACTGCAGCGGCTGTCGCAGCTGTTCCGCGTATCCTGAACGCTTCGGAATCTCCGCCACCGGGACTGTGCCGGCGGATTGCACACCCACGTGCGTGGTCATATTGTCCACCATCTCGCCCAGGTAGTCGGTGGTCTCCGCCCCGGCCACGATGACGCCATTAACGCTCCCGGACCGGAACAGGGCGATGTGCTGGATGGTCATGTGCCTGTGGTGGGAATCCGCCGCTACTTTAAAACATGTATCTGTGTTGGTGCCGCGGTATCGTTCAACTGGTGGTATCCAGTGTACGTTCCAGATCGTCCAGTCGTTGTTCGTATACGTCGATCGCGTCTTCAACAGGTTCCGGTGACGTGAGGTCAACACCAGCATCCTGCAGGAGTGGTATCGGGTAGTCACTGCCCCCGGATTTCAGGAAGTCCGTGTACCGGTCGGCCGCGTTCGGGTCATCTTCATCCAGGATCTGCTGGGACAGGGAGAGTGCTGCGCTGATGCCGGTGGCGTACTGGTAGACGTAGAATTGACGGTAGAAGTGAGGTACGCGCATCCAGCCTTTTTTCTGGGTTTCGGATGGTTCGTTTCCGTAGTATTCTTCGATCAGGTTGCCGTAGATATCGTCAAGTGTGTCAACGGTTAGCGGGTCGCCCTGTTCCACGGTGCGGTGTGCCCGGTGTTCGAAGTCGGCGAACCTTGTCTGGGTGAACAATGTACCGTTGATACTGGATATCTGGTTGCTCTTCACGTGTTCGCGGAATGCATCGTCCTCCACCGTATCAAGCAAGTGTTCAGTAAGCAGTGCCTCGTTCACGGTACTGGCGACTTCCGCGGAGAATATCGGGTAGCTTGCTTTCTGGTAGGGCTGTTCCTGGTTCGCCAGGTAGCTATGCATGGCATGTCCGAGTTCATGCGCGAGCGTGTACATGGAGTCGATGTCGTCCTCGTAGTTCATGAATATGACCGGATTTGTGTCATACGTACCCCAACTGAATGCACCGGACCGTTTCCCGTCGTTCGGATATACGTCGACCCATCCCTCATCTTCGATCCCGGTCCTTGCAGCATCAACGTACTCGTCACCGAGCGGCATCAATGATTCGAGTACGTGTTCGACTGCGTCCTCGTACGGCATCTCCGGTTCCTCGGTCGTTGCCAGTGGCATGTATGCATCCCACGATTCGAGTTCGTCCACGTCAAGGATGTCTGCAAGCAGTTCCCGTTTCCGCTGCACCGCCCCCGTATTCTCCTTCACGGTCTCGATCAGGTTATCATATACGTCTTCCGGAATCTTGTTGGATTTCAGTTTCCGGCTGCGCACCGAGTCATGATCCCGGATATCAGCAAAAATGACACTGGATTGCACACGGTTCGCATAGTTACTGGCCAGCGTGTTGTCATACTGGCTCCATGCATCCGCGAATGCCTCGTACACACGTTTCCGGAAGTCACGGTCCGGATGCTTCAGTAGACGAACACGATTGGACGGTGTGACAGTGATGTCTTCCCCCTCCGGATCCTCAACCGTAGGGAATGGCATGTCCGTGTTCATCAGGTTGCTGTGGATATCCCGCTCGTTTCCGAGTACCTCCCCAATCTGTGATATCAGTTCTTCCTGCTCCTGGTCCAGCGTGTGCTCCTTGTACCGGAACTGTCCATCGATGTACCGATCGTATACCTGTAATGGCTCGTGTTCGTCCACCAGCTCCTTGACCGTTTCACGGTCAGCGGACTGGATCTCCGGCCCGATAAAACTCTTGGCCTGACTGGATTTGGAGGACAGTGATTCGATCCGGGATACAAGTTCCTGATACTCGCTGTTATCCATCTCGGCCCGTTTCCGGCATTTCGCATAGAGATTGAGCGTACCGATCGTCCGACTGATCTGATCCTTCAGAAGCAATGCCTCGTGCAGGGTTTCAGCATCCTCCAGTAGCTGGCCCTCATAGTCCTGCAGTTCTGCAATGTACTGCTCGGCCGCTGCAACATCCCTCTCCCACTCCTCACGGCCATCATACACACTGTTTAAATCCCATTTGTACTGTTCATCAATCTTGGATCGTTCAGGTACACGCCCCACGCCCTATCCCCTGTAGTCCCGGAAACCATTCGAGCCTTAAATTACTTCTGCCATTCTCTCTGTGTCTACTACCAGAAAAAAGGGAAAAAATATATCAGTCGATCATGTCACTGGAACCGGACTCGTCTTCCTGTTCCCGTTGTTGCTGGATTTCGTCCAGCAGTTCCTGCGCCTTTTCGTTGATCTGATCCTCGTCGATCACGCCTTCCTCTGCGAGTGCACCGATCAACGCGTTCAACGTCAGTTCCAGGTTCCCGATCTTCTGCTGGAACACCTGTAGCATCTGTTCCTGTTGTCCGCCGGGTCCACGATTGTGTTCATCCATTGTCGATCACGTACCCATCACACTGCAGGACCTTTAAAACGGGGTGCGGTCATCCGATTTCCTGCAGCCGTGTGGACAGTACTGGAACCTGTCTGGACCGGAGCTTCTTACAGCCACCTGACACTGGAATCGGCCATCACCGGCAACCGGCACACCGCATACACAGGGTTCCACCGGAACAACTGTCATCGGCATTTCCCGTCTGTTTAAGAGGTTGTGGGGAGATGGTATGGTATGACGATGACAGATACGACCCCGTACGGAAATGGGGCACTGGCAGATACCATTTACGAGTTGGAACGAACGACAGACAGGTTGGATACGGCAATCGATGTGTATGACCAGGTCCTGCACGAACACGAGGATCTGGACTACGACCGGGATGCTGTACTGTCGGCACTGGTGGATACGGCATCTGAGATGGCCGTGAACCTGCACGAGCAACGGGACCATCTCGCCGATCTCGTACACAGCACCCGTTACCTCGATACCACCAGCATCCAGGACGAACTCGCCTCCACGGAGTCCGAGGACATCCACGAACTGATCGGGACTGCCTCGAACACAGTAAAACGGGCGGAACACGCCGGTGCAACGACCGATGGCGGATGGACACCGCCGTATCCCGCCGGAGACGTGGACCCCGAATACTCACTCGGCTCCCAGTACCGTCAGAAACTGGAGGATGCCGCAGACGTGAACTGGGTCACACGCGAGGCCACCTGGCCGTAATACCGGTCTGTACCCACCTGACGACACCTGTATCAGAACGCCGAGGGCAGGGCCACATTCAGTAGACCATCAACACTCCATGCAGACGACCACGGTATCGACCTGCGTGGTGGGATCCACGGTAACACCGGCGATCAGCGGTTCCGCATCGGCAGCGTCACAGAGAAAATCGTCCGGAACGCAATCATTCTCGCGTTGACTGTCACCTCTATACAACTGCGGTGGTAGACCGGGACACCCTGCAAACGACCCAGCCCGTACTGGGGACCGCCATGACGTGGATATTTAACAGTCTCCGGTCCAACACTGTAACGTATGCATGCGATCAAACAGGAGCTGGCTGCTGCGATAGCGGACGCCACTGACGCAGATGTGGACGAAACAGATATCGAAGTCCCAAAAGAAGAGTTCGGGGATTTCGCGTTCCCGGTCATGCGGATCGCCGGGCAGAAGGATGAAAATCCGCGCGAATACGCGGAACAGCTCCGTGACGAGCTGGAACAGACCGCGCTGATCGACTCTATCGAGGTTGCCGGTCCGGGCTACCTGAACTTTTTCCTGGACCGGGCGCAGTTCGCGGACCGCATCCAGGCCATGCTCCAGTCCGATAATATGGGCGTGGAGCAGCAGTCCGGTCGTATGCTACTCGAATTTTCATCACCGAACGTGGCGAAGCCGATGCACGTCGGCCACTTCCGGAACAACGCGCTCGGGGACAGCCTGCAGCGCATCCTCCGCTTTGTGGGATACGACGTGACGGCGGAGAACTATATCGGGGACTGGGGCACCCAGTACGGTAAACTGATATATGCATACAAGGAGTTCGGCAGTCCGGAGCAGTTCGAGGAATCCCCGATGGAGCACATGTTCGACCTGTACGTCCGGTTCCACGAAGAGGCAGACGATGACGAGGAGATCGAGGAGAAGGGCCGTGAATGGGCGCAGCGGATCGAGGACGGGGACGAGGAAGCACAGGAGCTGTGGAACATGTTCCGGGATGCCAGTATCGCCTATCACGCAGACGACTATGAGCGGATGGGTGTGCAGTTTGACCGATGGACCGGCGAATCCACGGTCGTGGACCGCGCCCGGGACCTGCTGGAACGTGGCATTGAACAGGGTGTATTCGACAGGAACGATGACAGCAGTGTTTCCATCGAGTTTGAGGACCTGCCGAGCACTATCCTGAAGAAGGCGGACGGCACCACCCTCTATCTGTCCCGTGACCTGGCGAACCTGGAGAAACGTGTGGAGGAATGCTACAATTACAACCTGTACGTGGTCGCGTCCGAGCAGAACCTGCATTTCCAGCAACTGCTTGCCGCCGCGGAACGCCTGGATATCAATACCGACGGCACGGAACACGTTTCATACGGATTGCTGGAACTCCCGGAGGGAAGCATGTCCTCCCGCGAGGGCCGCATCATCCGTCTGTCAGACGTGCTGGATACTGCTGTGGCAAAGGCACAGGACGCGGTGGAGAAACGGGAACACGATGGGGTTGACACCGATGAGATCGCGGAAGCGGTCGGCATCGGTGCGGTCAAGTATGCGAATCTCGCGGTCAGTCGGAACAAGACGATCGAGTTCGACTGGGACAGCGTGCTCTCGTTCGAAGGTGACTCCGGCCCATACCTGCAGTACTCCAGCACCCGTGCCAAGAGCATCATGCGGAAAGCCGAACTGACACCGGAACTGACTGGTGAGCTGACGGATACCGAGCACCGGCTGCTGAAGAAGCTGGGTGCGTTCCCGGAGACCGTCACCAATGCGGCGGACAACCGTGAACCCGCTACCATCGCAAATTACTTGTCCCAGCTCTGCGAATCATTCAATTCGTTCTACCATGACAGCCCGGTGCTGGACGCGGACGATACCACAACACGGCGCCGGCTCGCCATCATCGCGTTGTTCATCGCTGTGACGGACACCGGGATGGAACTGCTTGGCATGGAACCGTTAGAGGAGATGTAAGCCCCAGGCGTTTACAGGCTGATTGCACACGGCACCAGATTGATATCGTTCGGTCGTTCAACGTTAGGGGAATCTGACCGTAGTTTTAAGGAGTTGTAGCGCCGCGGACTGGGTGCGTGATACCCGTATGGCACACCAACTGAACTGTCCACATGACGCGTTTATGGTGCGTTCAGATGACCGGAACGAGGTCATGGAACTGGCGCAGACCCATGTATCCATGCAGGACCATGACATGTCAGATGACGACATCCAGAACGCCATCGAACAAAGCTGAACGCACCATCGACACCTTATTTTCTTTTTTATCTGTCGTACCGCAGTTGAAACGCATACCTCACTTAACCGGTTGCCGATAAGAACTGGCTATTCCAACGAGCAGACTGGAACGAATAAAGTATATCTTTCGGGACTATCGTACTTCTGAGGAGGATTTAAGAAACTGATTGGTCACCCACCGATCAGTGCAGCCTGTGTACCGGAACATCTTGATCACGACCGATGGCAGCCACGGATCGCTGGAAGCGACAAAACATGCTGCCGACATCGCTGCACGCTACGAGGCCACTCTCCACGCCATCTCCGTCGTCGGCGGGAACGTGTCCATGGATACAGGACGGCTGGGTGACGACGTGTGGAAACCATTGAAGGAGGAACGCCGCAAACAGGCGATGGAACACCTGGATGAGGTCAAACGGATCGGTGAAGACCACGGCGTCCCGGTCATCACTGCCATCCCGGAGGGTCCGCCCGCCGAACAGATCCTGGACTACGCGGACGACCACGGTATCGACCTGATCGTGACCGGTATCCACGGACGAAGCGGCGGTCAGCGGTTCCTCATCGGCAGCGTCACGGAGAAGATCGTCCGGAACGCCGCGGTCCCGGTCGTGACCGTCCCACTGGCTGAACGTTCCACTGACTGAAAAATGAGGAACACTACCTCTTCTGTTCATGCCGCAGTACCCGCCGTACCGATCAACGAACGCTTATGGATTGCTGTACGAATAATCCTTTTTCAGCTGTGCAGTCACCTCGGCAACACTGGTCTGGCCATCAGTGGTCTCCAGCCGTACAGTGAACGTCCTGCAGCTGACGCCGGCAGCCAGCGGCGACACGGTGATGGTCGTTTCTGGATCGTCCAGCGCAGCGCCATACAGTTCGTCCCCCTCCGGTCCGATGACGTTCACCGCTGCCACCGGTGACGCGGTATAGAGCTGGAGCCGGTCAAAACTATACCCGGGACCGAATCGGTTTCTTACCTGTCCACTAGTGTCATATCCGGTCAGAACCTCCGGCCCCTCCACTGTCGTAACGCTGTCGCAGGGTGTTTTCAGGATACCTGGCGAGATAAGAAACACGGCAACAACCGCAGCCAGGAGCAACACCACACCCGGCGGCTGGAGCCGGAACCAGTACGCCGCCAACCGCTGTAGCACGGTCGACGGCGTGATACCCTCTCCTGACTCATGGATCGCCACGGCATAGAGGACTGCTCCCAGCGGCCCCAGCAAGAACACGACTACAAGCCACGCCGTGCTCTCCTCCTGTCGCACAATATCAGCGTACACGACAACCAGGTACAGCAGCCACGTCCCAACAAGCATCAGGAATAACGATCCGCTGTAAATCCTGCTCCCGGTTTCACCAAGCATCCGCATAAAACGGGTATCCGACAGATTGAGAAGTATCTGTCCCACCCATACGACCACATACACCGCGGTCGCCCGGCCAAACCGTATCATACCACTATATCTGGCATCACCGGCTTAAAAAAGAGGTGGAGCACATCTACTACCGCCCAGTTCACCAAAATCTACCGTCCAGCTTCACCTCGATCAGATACCATATGATATCGAATAAAGCAGTGCTGCGCCTAGGGTGTTCGTTCTGTTGAATGTCGATGGTTCGCCTGTTCCATTTGATGACGTGATATTAGTTGTTACAGCAGTAGATCGTATCAGATGTTTGTCTGGAATTTAAAGCAATAGTCATTCCTACCGTTTCCCGTATGGGAGCACATGATACGCCCCGGCGTTCTCCACTGGGAGATGTTTATCGTGAAGGTATCACTATTCCACACAACCCGGCGAATTTACTGTACGTCGTGCAGGAAAAACAGTGGGAACCGGTAGAATACAAATCAGTAGAAGCAACCGGGACGGCCCGAGATGCGCTCGTTGATGCTTCCACCCAGTTCCACTATATTTACCTGTCTGAACTTGTGACGCTCGGTGATATCATCCATAACGCTCGCTGGGCCGATAAAAAACGGGCGGCAGTCTTTCTCGCTGCCAGCCGGATGCGAGATGTTGATGCATGGGGACGGTACCTCGGCCTTCTTGGGGCGACCGGCACTGTTTCTGACGACGTTCAGAGATTTGTTGACCGAGTGTACGAGGACGATAATCGGTTGAGCCGCCTTATCGCTCTCGTATATATCGATGTGTTGCGGCAGGCCATTGGCAAGCATACGGAGAACCTCCCTGATCCAACGTTCCAGGCATTACTGGACCGGGACATCAAGGAAGGTAACAGAAACGTCAAAATCCTGGAACAGACCCTGCAAAACATCCACAACGAACTGGGACTGGCGGAACAACACGAGGTTGTGACCCGTCTTGACCGGTATCTTGCCATGGTCGAAAACATCATCCACCGTCACCGCGACACATTTACCGCGTTCGACGCTGATCCCGACAGTGTGACCGCCTATATCACTGACACGGTAAACCGGTTTGAACAAACGATACAAGAAGGGGGACCCCCGTGAGTGATGTCACAGACCTTGACATGCTGGATTACGCCCTCCTCAAAGTGATGGCGGATGAGGGAAAACCGCTATGGAAGAAACGCGTACACGAGCACATCACGGAACGGTACGGTGATTTCCCGCAAACAACACCTAATGTGTCCGTCCAGACCATCGGACGACGGGTAGACCGTCTTGCATCCAAAGGACTGGCAGAAAATCTCATCATCGAACCGGACAACCTGAACCGTAATATGGTCATCGCATACACGCTGACGGATGACGGAGAGGACGCACTGCGACGGAAACAGGAGATGCTGTTGAAACAGGTTATCCGACACAACATCTTTCCCGAAGATGAAGACCCACACCTGTCAAAAACAGCACTTATCGAAGTCATGCAGGACTTCTATGAGTTCGAAGACACGGTAAAAGACCAGTTCACCCAGTACGCATACGAGGAAATCATCACATTCCTCACCATCCGCTACGCCCGGAAAAACACTGTCGACGTACTGGACGACGGACACCTCTCCAAATACAATGACCTACTGGACGAACACAACAACCTATTAGATGCACTGGGACTACAGCAACAATAACGACGCCACAACTAGATGCAGAACACCGGCTTGAACAACGTGAGAAATGGTGATGTCACCTGGAGAAACATAATACGGAATACAGGATTCTGCGCCAGCAGATGGCGGCCACAGATTCCCGCCAGGAATCTGTTCGAGCAGCATTTCGTGAAACGAAATGATGCGGAGGGAGGACTTCTGATTGCTAATTCGATGTATGTCCACCGCTCAACCACGGTAGCGTCTTTTAGTTTACTTTGGCCTTCAAGTCCTTAAAGTCGGTAGTATGAAGCTCTCTTACATCATCATAGAACTTATCAGATTCTCCGAGTGTTCTATTCATAAAGTCCTCTAAAAGTGAATTGTCTACGCTTTCTTCTGTTTTCAGTAGGAAGCAAAGTTCGGTATCAACATCAGTATATCCGCTTGTATCTTCCCAAGTTGCCTCATATTCCTCATTTCCGACCACGATAAAACCTGCTCTATCGTAGAAGTCTTCTATATCCGTTAGTTCCCCCACTGTGGTTTCTACAGGGCCTTGATGCTCTTCATCTAACGTTTTGCCATAGTTATCTGCGAGAATCGCCATACCGTAATCCTCGGAATCAAAGTCCTCCGTAATCTGTTCAAAGAAGTTTTGAGGGCCCATACTCGTCCACCAGTAAACAGATGAAGCCCCATCACGAGAACTCTTCTCGTAATTCAAAACTTCATCTCCATAGCTTAACTGGTCTCTAAATATTTCTTCATCCGAATTCGTTATCGGCAGTATCTCCATATCTTTGCATTTGAGAAATATTCTTTTATTTCTCCCTCTAAAATACGAGTAGAGAAATCTGCGGTGCAGATTTCTGCGCGAGTAGCTTATTTGTAGAGAAGAATATGCGGAGGGAGGGAGTCGAACCCTCGACCTCTACGTGTCTCACCGGATGGTTTGTGCGCATCGTAAGATCATCGGAACAAAAGCCCCGTCCGGAATTGAACCTAGGCACTCGTTCCTCAGCGCTCATAATTGTTCGCGGTCACGCGGCAAACGTTTCAGTCGGTTCGGTTTGAACCGGCTATTGCGTTCGCGTAGCGTAACACGCGGTTATGAGCGTAGCGCTCTAACCGACTGAGCTACCTCCGCGCGTATACACGGCATTAACATCTAGGCTTTTTATGTACTGTTCTTTAGCAGAAGACGAACTGGAATATGAAGGAGGGTGTCCTGGCCGGGTGACGTAGGGGCGTTGATTACCGGCCAGGACCGAAACGTATTAGAACAGACTGGTCAGCCAGTTGAGGAGGCGCTGGAAGACACCCGCATCACGTGGCTCATCTGCCGGGTCCTGCCCATTGTCTGTGTATCCGGGGTAGTCCAGCGTGTCGACGTGGTCGCCGTCATGCAGGATCCTGAGGCGGAATGCATCATCCGCGGTGAACGATGCGTCGTACGTGAGGCTGCCGACACAGTCCACGCAGACCTCGTCGCTGCGTTCCGTGGTCACGTTGATCGTGTACGTGTTGCCGTCCTGTTCGACATGGGTGATACCGGCATCGTGGCACGGCGTGCCGGCGGCGATGGTGCCGCGGAACTGGATGGTGCGTTCACCATCCATCGCGTCCTCACCGGCGTACTCCACGTCACTGACTCCTTCCTCGCTATCCCCGGACCAGCAGGATGCGTTGGTGAGCGTGAAGTCTGCATTCCACATGGAGCCGTCACTTGTACCACCACTCTGTGATCCTGCGCCGATATCGATTGCTTCCTTCGGCTGTTCCTCGGTATCGTCCAGGTCTTCGACGGCCGTGGTCATGTCATGCGTCACAGGGAACACGACGGTCTCGGTGTGATCCGTGAACGTGACCGTGACCTCGACATCACCGGGAAGCGCGTCCTGCAGTTCCTCGTAGCTGACGACAGGCTCCGCGATACTGTCGCTGTCCTCCCCAGGCTGGATGTACAGGGCCTGGATCGCGAAGTGGTGCGTGTCGTGGCCCGTGGACCCGATGGAGATGCCCTGTAAGTCGTCAACGCTCAGCGCTTCTTTGAGGTGTTCTTCAAGTTTATCTGCTGCCATGTCGTTGCCCTGCATGGCGGCGAACCGTTCGACGGAGGTGTTCTCATAGTTCGCTCGTTCCACCCATTCCCCGTCGACCTGTTCACGGCCGATCGTTGCAGGGTAGGCGACCTGTCCCTGGTCAAGGTAGTACCGGTAATCATCGTCCGTGACGGTGCCCGAGGTTTCGATCGTGTCATCCACCGGGCCGTGGGCGGCGGTACCGGCAGCGGTCAGCAATACCACAAAAATCGTCACAGCGGCGATGTGCGTTGTATTCATATCTAGACTGTATACAGCTGTCCTTTAAATATACCCTTGTGACTGTTTGACCGAAACCGAACAACTGGTCATGTACATCCTGGTTCTCGCGTATCACTCTATCCACGGATCGAACACGGATTTCCCGGTGTCCTGCATCCGCTGCTTGCCGCATGCGTTGCACGTCGTATCCGCCGCATCTGTCTCGATGCTGACGATGGTTTCCCAGTCGCAGTGCTGGCACTGGAGCCGCTGGATGAACGGACCGAATGCCATCGGTGTGGACGTAACAGGACCTTTTTGAACCGTGCTGCGACCACCAGATTATTGAATATTGGATACCCTACAGTGTATCGGGGAAGGACAGTGTACCGTGAGGCGGATGTCGCGGAATTGCTGGAGGAGTACGGTACAATCTTTTCCTGCGGTGATGCCGACGCGCTGACCGTGTACACGGAGGAGGACGGTGTTCACGGACTGGTGACGGTGAAAGATGAACTGGACGGTAATATGCCACAGCCCGGCCGCAGCACGTACCGGGTTATCTATCGGGGCATTGATCCTGCCATACGGGAAGAATACACTGATTACGCGATGCTGGCCGGGTCCCTGCACGAACTGGAGAAAACAGTCGACACGGCACTGGACCGTATCCAGGACGGCCCGTATGCGTACAACCCGCTGTCCACGTAAGCCTCGTGGAACACATGTTGCCCTGATTTTCCCTGTGCATGACCGGTATGCTTAAATTATTCTGGAAGCGTGATGTGAACATATGTCTATAGACAATCACACTGATACGGTGAAGGAGCATCTGGGAACGCTCAGGGACCAGTACGTCCAAACGGCACGACAGTACGCGGATATGCGGGACGCATACAACGAGGCGTTCGATGCAGAGCCGGAGCAGGCAAGACGGGTGGACCCGGTAGACAAGGATAATGAACGTGACAGGGAGGCCGCGCTGGAACGGATTGATCAGTCTCTGTACATGATGAGCCGCAGCGCACAGCTCAGTGATGATGACCGGTTTGATGCGATACGGGAGACGTTCAAGGAGTACTGTGGGAATGGTGTCACCGGCCGCCTTGCACAGGGTCTTGCATTCATGGAAGAGTACGATGCTGCGGCTGTGATCATCGGTGAAGACCCGGAACAGATTGAGGACGACCTTTCACCGCACCTGGAGACATACGATGAGCTGCGCGATGAGTACCACCTGCCGGAGATAAAGACCAGTGAGACCCAGATCGGGTACATCGAAACAGCGATGGACGTACTGGAACCGGTGATCGATGCCCGGCAGAACGACGGTGACATGGTTGGCCTCGTATACGCACTGGACGAGACCGCGGACAACATCGAAGCGTACCTGGACGAGCACGTGGATGACGTTGACTGTGACACGTGCT
>CAZCWR010000003.1:13629-24305 GCA_964502455.1 uncultured archaeon
ACTCTACTGTTACCGCGGCGCCAACCGGGAAACTGGGGCAGTACCGACATCAGACGTAAAAACCTTACAGTCCAAGGGATACGGTATGGCACCGGAAATCCTGGGTCCCGGCGAGACCGCGATGTATGTGGATGACGTGGATGCGGCCGGGCTGGTACGGCGAGGTACTGGGACTGGACACCGTGTTCGGCGGGGACCACTACCGATTTCTGGATTTGAACGGGACAGGCCGCTCCCGTGAGTACCTGATCCTGTTCGACCCGGAATACACCACGGACCAGACCGCGACACCGCCGCACGGCACCACGGACAGCACTCATCTCGCGCTGGATGTGGCACTGGATGATCTCGAGGACTGGCGTGACCACCTCGACAGGCATGACGTGGCGATCGAGGCGGAGAAGACCCGGAACGGCGACCACTCCCTCTACTTCCGTGACCCGTACGACAACAGCCTGGAACTGTACGGCCGCGATACGGTAGAGTAAACTGTGTTCCTGCATTCTTTGTGTTACGGTATATGCTTCGATTAAATACAGGGCCGGAATACAGTACGTTTTTATAAGGTATGACGGAACATAATGCGGTATGGACCGGGATCAGCACAAGGAAGCATTTGAAGCGTTTGCAGAGCGCGTACTTGACCGGTTTTCAACGGTGGAATCAGTCGTCCTGTTCGGGTCCGTGGCACGTGGAGAACACGGGAAATACTCTGATGTCGATGTTCTTGTCCGTGTGACAGATCTATCTGACCGTGAAGCTATTGAGGAGGTAGCGCTGGATACGACCAGTGAATACGGCATTCCGGTTACCCCGGTCGTGATTACGACAGACACTGAACAGACGAGTTTCCTGAATACCGTAGCAACGGAGGGCATAGAATATGTCAGAGGTTGATGAAGAAGTCCAGCTGGCAGATGAAGCACTGGACGATCTTACCCATATGGACGACGTATCCCTCCGAAGAAAGTATACGACACTGTATTTCGCCGCATACCACGCAGCCCGCTCAGCACTCATATCTCTTGAATACGCACCGAAAACACACAGCGGGCTGGAAAGCCTCGTACATAACATCCTTGTCAATGATAAGGAACTTCTTGAAGAAGATGCAGCACAGATCTTCTCAAAACTGAAGACACGCCGCGAACAGGCGGACTATGAAACTGGATTCTATGGGAAGGCGGAAGAGTTCGACGAACTGAAAGATGCAGCACAGGACCTTATCACCCGTCTGAAAGACATTGCAAAATCACATAGCGCCGAATAACGACCGGTCAAGATCTGGAACTGTACGGCCGCGACCCAGACACGTCCTAACGTACTTATAATTCGCGTATCCTGTGTCCACGCATGTATCTGGCGGGGGACGGGGTGGAAGTAGACTACAACGATGATCTGTGGGCGTTTGCCGCGTACAAGCTTGATTCTGATGCATTCTCCGGATCATCTCTCTCCGCGTACTGTGAGCGCCTGGAGGACCTGGGGTTCGAGGAGGCACGGTTCAAGGACATGAACATTGACCGCTCCGCCCGGCAGTACACGTCCGGGACGGACCTGGACATCCGTATCAGCGGCCACCTGTCCTACCAAAACGTCGTGACCGGGGATCGTGAAGTCATCATCGCTGTCCCGGACGACTGTGTCAATGACAACACCTACATCGAAGACCGGCTGCCGGACACGATGTTCGACGGCCTGAAGAAGCGGCAGGTCGGTACGTACCAGGACGGCAACTTCGACTCCTACATCGCTGCACTGGAACGAGACCACGAACTATGGCCCTGACCAGCGTACAACACGGTACCACAGGACCCGAGCCTATATCGTTTCTACCACTGGTCTGCTCGCTCCTGTACCTTGTCCAGGTATGCGGGCAGCGCGGTCCGCGGATTTCCCAGTATCCGGTTCCCAACGATACCCCCAAACGCTCCGACGACGAATACGGACACGATGTATACTGCCACCTGTTCTACGACACCTGCAACACCGGACAGTCCGAGCAGCTGACCGATCACCGCCCCCACGTACACCCCGAGCAGCATGCTGTACACGAGGAATACGCCAATGATATCCCGTTCCAGTGCCTGGAACGCGTCCTGCAGGACGGCCACAGTCACAATAACCATCCAGGACCCGCCGACCACGCCTGCAAGGACCAGTGCCACGTCCACCCCGAACACAGACATAGTGGCCATCCCCGTCCACCGCAGCATCAACGGCACGGTGCAGACTATCCCTACAAAAAATGGTGCACGCAGCAGTGCTGGCGACACAAGCCGCATCACCGCCTCTAAATCCTCGTCCGCCATGTACCGCATACCGGTTCGATAGCTGAAAACAGTTGTGGTCGACAACGGTGTCAGAACGCGTACACGTCCTCAACCGCGTCCACGATGTCGTCGCTGTCCGGCAGGTAGATGTCCTCGTTCTCCGCGAGCGGTGGCACAGTGTCGTACCCGGTAACCCGCTTGATCGGGGCCTCAAGGTACAGCATGTCGTGATCGTCCTCGGTGATCCGGGCACTGATTTCTGACGCGACACCACCGGTCTGCGGGGCTTCCTGCGCGATGACGAGGCGGCCCGTATCTTTGTAGCTGTCGGTCACGGTCTCCATGTCCAGCGGGTAGACAGACCGCATATCAACGACCTCGGCACTGATATCCTCCTCTTCAAGTTCTTCGGCCGCATCGAGCGCCTCCCCGGTCATAACACCCCAGGAGACCACGGTGACATCGTCGCCCTCGTGCTTGATATCAGCCGCGTCGAGCGGCACGGTGTAGTCTGTGTCGTCCGGCAGGTCTTCGCGGACGGACCGGTAGATCTTCTTCGGTTCCATGAACACGACCGGGTCCGGGTCCCGGATGCTTTCCTTCAGCATCCCGTACGCGTCTTTCGGTGTGGACGGCATCGCGACCTTGAGTCCGGGTGTGTGGGCATACAGGGCTTCCATGGATTCGGAGTGGAGTTCTGGCGCCTCGATCCCACCGCCGTACGGTGCACGGACCGTCATCTGCGTATCGAACTGGTCCTGCGTCCGGTGCCGGTACCGGGCGACGTGGCTGACAAGCTGGTTCATCCCCGGATACATGAACCCGGAGAACTGGATCTCCGGTACCGGGTTCTTTCCCTGCACGGACAGTCCAACAGACGTTCCAAGGATACCGAGTTCGTCGAGCGGCGTATCGATCACACGCTCAAGTTCTTCGTCCGCATTGTATTCCTCATGCAGGCCGTCGGTGACCCGGAACACACCGCCGTCCTCACCGACATCCTCCCCGAGCACGACGACGTCTTCGTCACGGGCAAGTTCCTCGTCCAGCGCCCTGTTCAGCGCTTCGACCATGGTATATGACTCGCTCATCACACATCATCTCCATATTTGTCCTGTGCATCCTGTTTCTGTCGCTGCAGTTCGGGCGGCAGGTCCGCGTAGTGGTGGTCGAACAGGTCGGCCACATCAATATCACCCATATCCTCGTAGGCATCCACAGCGGCATCGACCTCGTCCGCTGCCCGGTCCCACTGCCCGTCGAACCAGTCCTCATCGACCACGTCGTTCTCCACCAGGTACGTTTCGAACCGGTCGATGGGATCGCGATCCTCCCAGTACGCGACCTCGTCCTCGTCCCGGTACCTGCTGGCATCGTCGGCCGTGGTATGGTTGCCGCGGCGATACGTGACCGCCTCGATCAATGTGGGTTCCTGCTCGGTCCGCGCCCGGTCCAATGCTTCTTCAGTGACCTGGTACACCCCCAGCACGTCGTTCCCGTCGACCTGCACGCCGTCCATCCCGTACGCCAGTGCCTTCTGCGCGATGGTGTCCGCCCCGGTCTGCTCCTCGCGTGGAACAGAGATGGCGTACTGGTTGTTCTGCACGAAGAACACGACCGGCAGATCGAGGGCACCGGCCCAGTTCAGTCCGCTGTGGAACGCACCCTCACTGGTGCCGCCGTCACCGCAGTACGCGACCGCTGCCGTATCCGCGTTATCCATCTTCTCCCCCATCGCGATCCCGGCGGCGTGCGGCATCTGGCTGGCGACGGGGACGGACTCGGGCAGGTTCCGGCCGTCCTTGTTTAGTCCGCGTTCGTCGCCGGCCCAGTACATAAGCAGGTTCTCGAGGGGGACGTCCCGCGTCATGTTCACGATATGCTCGCGGTACGATGGGACGAACCAGTCATCCTCGTCCATCGCAAGCCCGGACCCGGCCTGCGCTGCTTCCTGCCCCTTCAGCGGCGGGTACGTTCCGATCCGGCCCTGCCGCTGGAGGCTGACCGCTTTCTCATCGAACACCCGGCCAAGCACCATGTGATAGTACATGTCCTGCAGTTCGTCATCAGATAACTCCAGCTCCAGTTCCGGGTCCACGGTGCCATCCCTGTCAAGAACCTGCACATAGTCGACTGACCCCGTGAACGCGTTTTCACGTACCACTGAACCTCTACTCCCGTTACAGCACCCATACGACCAGAAAATTAAAAATATAATGGATATACCCGGGGAAAGATGAACGCATGCACAACAGAACACCGGTTTCCATCATCGATATCTCTGGAACTGTTATCACCAGACGGTAAAGTTATAAGAGCTGAGTGCAGTGTACACGGTATGATGGACGAGGACGCGTACGACACGTCGCGTAAACGGGTCCACACCCTGAAACGGGAACGCGTGGACCGCGCGGAGACCCATGCAGATTATCTTGACACACTTGACCGACTACGGAACGGCGCAGACATGACTGTCGAAGAAGCATACCAGGAACTGCCGGACCAGATGTTCGCCGACCTGTTCAACCCGGAAGACGACACCGTCACGTACACGGACGACACCGCCCGCATCGACGAGGACGACCTCCTCGTGTACGGCATGGACAAGCTGGCGGAGCGTGACCGGGAACACGATAAATGGTTCACCCGGCTTGCACGGCGTCTCTGCGGCCCGTCCGAGGATGACGGATACACCGGTATGTACGGCCCGATCGGCAGCATCAATTACCTCCGTGGCAAACAGTCCACCGAACTCGAGGACACATCACTCACAGAACTTACCGACCTGAAGCAGGAGGTCACAGCAGCTAACAGTCCGTACGACGCCGGCCGCCGCACCGTCATCGAAGACACGTTCGAGGACACGGTCATCAACCACGTGCTGGACAACTACCGCCACAACCAGATCGAGATCATCGGCAGCGACCGGACAGCCACAGATACGTACGCCGAGACTGAGACGGATGGCGGCGAACCAGAGTGACCAGCACTGTTCCAATCCTGACACAGTTCTATATTCTCCCACCACAGAGGGCCGTAAGGGAACTGCCAGAACCTTATTATGCGTTCCTCCCGCTAGCAGGGACTGATGGGCGCCCTCACGAAAAAGGAGTACTACCCATGGTGGTCGCGGGACGGGCCGGACGCCCCCTGGGAACGCGAATACACAGACCAGGACTTTCTGAAGACGGAGCGGACCCGGATCGAGGAAGCGGAGGAGTGGCGGAAACAGTTCCGGAAAGCGGATAACGGCGACGAGCTGGGTGAGGTCACGTACTACGCAGTACCCACGGACCTGGGACCAGCGTGGCTGGATGCGATCCGGCAGCACGGTGACTTCATCGTGAAAGGGCTGTCCGCGGTCCGGAACGACCTCCAGCTGCCATTGGTCGCCCTGTTCCCCCACGATTCTGCGCCACCGAACTACAGTTTGGTCCGGATCACGGAGGCGCGGAAACGGACTATCCTGAGCGACAGCCCGAACCAGGAGTCCGGTCTGTACACGGTGGAGGTGGAGGACTTTCATGTGCAGCCGGTGGACCACGTGTACAAGGACGTACCGTTCGAGAAGCAGCTGGTACAGGACATCTTCTACCGGAACCTGGGATACAACGAGACCCGGGCCAAATCCCTGCAGTCCCCTCTCCTGAGCTCGCCGTTCACGGCCGGAAAGTTCGGTGGTGTCGGATTGACCTCGTTGATGGACAGCGGGACCACGACGCAAGGTCAGCGCCGCAAGTTCGTCGGCGAACTGGAGAACCAGCTGCAGCGGATGCTCCCGCCCGAGTACCGTGCCGTCAACCCGCCGACCAGGATGCAGAAGGGGGAATGGATGCGGGTGCAGGGCCACCACAACCACCGGGTCAAGTTCAAGGTCGCGGAGAAGATCACTGCACCAAACGCCCGCGTCTCCACGGACTCCGGCTCCTCGTACACCGTGATCGACAACAACACGCAGGTCCGGCACAACTTCCAGGGCGAATACTCGTTCGTCGGCACCCTGATCCCCAAAGGCTCACAGCTCGAGCTGCTGGACGTGACCCTGAAAAAGTTCACGAAAACCGAGATCACCGCGTTCGACCTCCACCAGATGCGGGAAGCCGACATCAATCTACAGCATTTGCAGCGCGACATCCCACACTACGAAGACCTCCACATCACCATCGCACACGCCCGCCAGCACCAGCCCACATTCGACCGCATCAATCTGGACAAGTGGCAGTCACGGCTGGAGACGGAATGGGAACGCCTCCTCCCCGAGATGGGCTTCGAGGACCACGGCGACTTCGAAGTCGAGAACCGTGCCGAACGCACCCTCGACAACCTGAAACGCGTCGCCCAGTCCCACGCCCGCAGCAACGAACGCGAGAACGTGAGAAAAGAGGATATGCGCGAGGCCTACATGCTGTTCAAGACCTCCGCCGAAGACTTCCTCGACCACGATATCACCCAGCAGGCCAAGCAGCAGGTCAAACACCGCCGCGAACAACGCCGCATCGAATCCATCAAAACCATCCTGGAGACCGGAAACTACACCACCGACGAACTCTGGCAGAAACTGAAGGATACTGATTATTACGATGATAGAGAGGATTTCGAGAGTGTGCTGCACTGGCTGGAGAAGAAGGGGAAGATCTATACGACGCAGGATGATAGGGTTGGTGGAGTGTAACGGTCAGACCACACCGAATCGGCCGGTGTGTGGGTTGGCCGATGTGTGGGTTAGATCTGGCCGTCCCGTTTCAACAATTTTCGCGATCTCCTCAAGCGCTATCTCTCCGCCATGCGATTCGATCAGTTCCACCGGCACCATTGCCTGCACCCCCGTCTGCTGCGTCCATCCGTTTCCGTATTGGAACGCGTGTCCCGGAATTCGCCGGCTAGTATTATCTGGACATAGTATGTTAGAATGTTTCCTGTGTCGTTATACAGTGCATCGGCGGATCATTCACAAGTTTTATATGCCAGATGAGCGATACGGCTACTATGACTGGGGATACGCTGGTACTGGAACACGATTTTGATGAAGACAATGCACGGCACTATCTCAACGGGGTTAATACCGTGCTGCACTGCCATCATTATGCAACGCTGTACGTCCAGATCGCTATGGAAACCGATAGTCTTGACCTGCTTCAGGACGTGGCCGAGGAGTCGTTTTACGAGGTGATCACGTCGTATTACGAGAATCACGATGTCTCCGATGTCGATGAGCGGATGACGGTAGCTGCACAGTATTATGCCGCGATCGGGCTTGGCACGTTGAACGTGGCTGACGTGGATGAGACCGGTGGCCGGGTCGTGCTTCCGAATAGTCATATGGATCGTGGCTGGATTGAGAAGACCGGCGATACGTATGATGAACCGGTCAACTACACGTCCGCCGGGTATATTGCGGCTATGTTTGCAGCAGCGTACGATGAACCGGTCGGGACTTACGCCGTGACGGAAACACAGAGTATCGTGACCGGGGCGGACAAGTCCGTGTTTACTGTGGAACGGAGGGAGCAGTAATGGCTATTGACCGTGAACGCATCATCCAGCATCTGTCTGAACTGGAGATTTCGGCTGGTGACGACGGTATTATTGAAGGATTCAACGTGTTCATCCAGCAACTCCCGGCATCATTCTGGCGGGGATATGCAGACCGGCTTGTTGCAGCGACCGATCCTGCAGAACAGGAAGCAATCCAGAACATGCTGGTGAATGCTGCACACGAATGTGGCTACCATACGGGACACGGCATCATGACCTCTCAGGAATGGAACGCTGTGATCGCCCCCATGGTCGAGGAACCACAGGTGGACCTGATACACGGTGCATTCGCTGTGCTCACCGCGATGGGATGGGCAGACGCACATGTAGCAGAACTGGAACCGGGAGAGCGCATGGTGGTGCGGGCAACGGATTCCTACGAAGCTGACGGCGTCAAACCAGGTGATTCACCGTACCACAAAGAATACATGCTCTGTGGCATCAGTGCCGCATTCATGGATCTGATCTACGGCGACTACTATCCGGACGGCCTGCACACGTTCACCGCCGAACAGACCAAAGGGATTGAAACCGGCGACGAGCACAGCGAGTTTGTTGTGACACGTGCAGATGCGTGACCACGACTATGGACACGGTGCACTACCTGAACAACGCCGCAACCACCTACCCAAAACCGGAACAGGTTACAGACGCAGTCACAACCTGGTTCAAGACACCACCGGTACAGGAGCACCGGGCCAGCACCCAGCTTACAGGCGACCCCCCGGTCCAGACCTGTCGGGAACGCCTTGCCACCCTGCTCAACGCACCCGACCCAGACCGTATCATTCTCACATCGGGTGCAACGGAATCACTGAACATGGCAATCCACGGCCTATCAAACACCGTTGACCACGTTGTTACGACACAGCGCCATCACAATGCGGTTCGCAGACCCCTCAACTATCTTACAGAGCATAATACCGTTGAGACAACAACCGTGTCCTGCACTACCGCAGGCATGGTTGATCCGGACACGATCGCGGACGCGGTGACCCCGGAAACAGGACTTATTATCGTGACACACGCCTCAAACGTGACCGGGACACTCACAGACCTTGACGCGGTCGCGGATATCGCTGCAGACAACGACTGCTACCTCCTGGTTGACGCCGCACAGTCTACCGGTGCTGTCCCGTTTGATGTAGACGGCATCGACCTGGCTGCGTTCACCGGGCATAAAGCGCTGTACGGCCTTCCCGGGACAGGTGGTCTGTACGTGGCACCGGGAATGGAGGATATCATGGAACCGCAGACCAGCGGCGGGACCGGTGTGCGAAGCGCAGCACCTCACCAGCCACGCGACCTGCCAACCCGCTACGAGGCAGGCACACCGAATCTGCCCGGCATTACTGCGCTCGGTGCCGGTGCAGCCCATGTCAACGAGATCGGTGTCGAACACATTTACGATCACCACCGCACTGTCCGTAACAAGCTGATGACCGCACTACGCGACCGTTCCGGTATCAGGGTCCATGGAACCCCGGACACACCGGGAACGGCCACAGTAAGTATCACCCTGAAGCATACATCCCCGGACGAGGTCGGGTACATCCTTCGGAACGCATTCTCCATCATCACCCGGACCGGACTCCACTGTGCGCCTGATATACACGACGCACTGGACGCTCCCAGCGGCACGATCCGTGTCAGCGCCAGCTACCTCACACCTGACGACGCCATTGATGCATTCATTGATGCCATCACCCAGATAACTGATGCCTGACCATGCACTGGAACGTGAAACACCGATGCATATCGTCAACACCCGCACCATTGAGGACTGTCTGGACGGCAGCACCAAACTCGAAGTCCAGCTCGACCAGCCCGTCACCGAGCACGTTATCATGACACTGGGCGAACACGGCGAACTCGAATATCACCCCGACTTCCCTCGCCCCTACTACAAAATTGTTATTCCCAACACGTTCACCATCAACGGCATCAACAATACCGACACGCTGCGCATCGTTGTCCACCCCAACACCGACAACGACCCCATCACATTCCTCGAAACCCACCTCCCTCCCGACCCCGAACCGTAACCTGGACCCGGACCATCTACTACCGTGGACAGCGGATAACCCAACAATACTGCACCGTTCTACATCCATACGCGATACCCACTGCTATTCACCTGGTGACCCCACCCCCCATACCACCAATAAACAGGATGATACTACGCGTAACACTGCACAACGCCTGACTACGAGTGATACCCGCCTAACACGTGATTTCCTGTACTGTATTTAACGCTGCCGATGCATCCCGTGCAGTAACCCGCCATGACTCCAGACGAACACAAGGCACTGGCCCGGCGCATCCCGGAAGACGTTGCCACGGATGGCAACCTGGACGTACTGGACGAGGTGCTGGCCGACGACTTCGTTGACCACTCACCGATCGGTCCGGACCTGCACGGCATCTACGAAATCAAAGACCAGATACAGATGTTCCAGGAAGCATTTCCGGATTTCACGGCAACCGTCGAAGACATCGTTGCAGAAGGCGACACGGTTGCGATGCGCGTCACCGTCAGCGGCACCCATGAAGGCGAATTTATGGGCATCGAACCAACCGGCAACGACTTCACCATCCCAAACATGGTATTCACCCGCATCGATGACGGCTAGATGTTTTAACGCTGGTCACGACCCGACCTGCTCAGCATGCTCGACCAGCTCGGCGTCCTCGAATCACCACTCCCCGCCCCCGAACAGTAACGGTTTCCGCGGCATCCTTCTATCATTCTTTATCCTTTACACCGACCGTTACACTGTCCCATACGTACCGGACCGCGGCTCGTACACCAACCCCTCCCGCTTCAACAGTTCAAGCATCTCCTCGACCTCGCCCCGTCCCATACTC
>CAZCWR010000004.1:0-16514 GCA_964502455.1 uncultured archaeon
AGTGCAGGGCCGATCGTATACACCGGTGACCTGCGGATGCATGGGCGGAACAGTGCGTGGACGCGGACGTTCGTAGAGCGGGCACGGGACACCAAACCGGTCGCGGTCCTGGCGGAGGGCACGCGTATCACGGACACGGAGAAGGTGGGCGAGTCCGAGCACGGTGTGCGGGAAGAGATGGTACAGGCCGCGCAGAATACGGACGGACTGGTGGTCGTGGACTATTCGTACAAGGATCTGGACCGGTTCCAGACGCTGGCCATCGTGGCGCAGAAGACGGACCGGCAGCTGGTTATCGACCCCAGGGCCGCATACCTGTACGAGACATACGCAGAGTATATAGATGATGCGCCGGACCTGGATAACGTATTGTACCACTTGAAACAGAAATCACAGCTCAAAGACTGGGAGGAGCCGTTCCACAACAGCGAAGCAGGACTAACCGCGGAGGAGATCGGAGAGCGGAAAGAAGAACTGGTGCTGGGATTCAACCAGTGGAAGCTGAACGAGCTGATCGACATTCAGCCGCAGAACGGGACGTACATCAGATCCATGTCCGAGCCGTACAACGAGGAGATGGCGCTGGACGAGGCACGCACCCGGAACTGGATTGACCACTTCGACATGGACTGGGTGCGCACCCACTGCTCCGGGCACGCCCCCGGTGACGATCTGCGGCAAATCATCACGGACATCAACGCCGATACCATCTACCCGATCCATACCGAGCACCCTGAAGCATTCCAGGATCTCGGTGACGTGCAGCAGCCGGTGCAGGGCGAACCATTACCCACAGAACCCTCAAAGAAGGAAGGACCGAAAATGGCGTGACCGCGTCCGTTATTCAACGTTCTGTGTATCAACAACATGCTCCAGTTCTGTGCCGCAGTGTGCGCAGTACTGGTCGTCGGACGCGACTGCGGCCCCACAGTCTTCACAGTAGTACTGGACCTCCGTATCACCACCGCGCACGTCAGCGGTCGTCAGTGAATCGTCTCCTGCTATATCTGTATCGCCTCGTGCCGTGTCCTGTTCCTGTCCTGTATCTGTATCCGCATCTGTTGTGTCCGTATCCATGTCCTCTGCTGCTTCCTGACCTCGGTCTTCCGCCGGTTGAGTCGGTGCGGTGACGGCGGTGTCGATCTGAGTGGTGTTGGGGTGCACCGGCATGTCGTTGTCGGTGACGTTGAGGCGGCGTTTTTTGAGTTTGCGGATGACGTGAACGAACTCATCTGCCTCCTTCTTCTGTGATTCCCAGAGGCCTTTGATGTATTTGTGCTTGCAGATTGCCATGTTCTCGCCGCCGGCACCGCGGGCATGGTAATAACCGGTGCGGTACAGGAGGCCGAACACGGTCAGAAATACACCGCTCCACATCAGTGTCATGACCGGGGCCATGTGCTTGTCGAACGCATCCACGCCGATGTATGTGCCCAGTCCGAGAAACAGCAGTCCGTTCAGCACGATCAGCCACTGGGTCTTCCGCTTCACCTCGATCGATGTGATATGGTCGTAGTCCAGGTCAATCATCTCCTCGGAGAACGTACCCTCCCGGTGCTTGATGATCCGGCGATCCGTCGCGTAGTCATGCCGGTAATGCATCTTCACCTGCTCATCCGGCCGGAGATGCTCCTGGATCGACATACACACTACTGCGTCCGACCAGCTAATAAACACTTCGCACCCCGGCCGAACCACCTCTCTCAGAGTCTCACACCAGATTGCTGTACTGCAGTACACACATATTTATATACCAGCCCGTTAATGTTACTTTGTGGTGGTAACTATATGATAGGGGCTGGGCATGGATCTGTATCGAAAGAACCGGACGAGGCGGAGCTGGTCGAAACAGAGGAAACGCTCGCGGATGCCGAGCAGACGATCCGCGGGATGTGGCATGAGCTGTCCAGCTACGAGGAGCACGTGGCCGACTATATTGCATACACACAGGACGTGCACCAGAACGAGGATGTAAGCGCGGAAGATGTCGCATCCGCGTATCGGCAGGGACTGACAACGACGCTGGAGCAGATGGAACGTACCATCACCGACGTACGAAACGAAGTTGATAACGATAACGTTCTCTGGAGAGCCGCGACGCTTCAGGAACGACTGCCAGATAACCCCTCGAAGACATATGATGGTTACAACGGGGAGACCGCAGCATCCTGCCTCAAATCACTGACAGCGTACGGGACTGCCCTGTCGGAACAACTGGACGCGGCAGAGGATCGCCTGGAGGACCTGTACGATGTGCAACAGAACCTTGAAGACTACCTGACTGGCGACGAAACGTTCGAACCAGTCCAGGTCACGGAAGACATCGCGGACGCGCCGGACACGCCGGATGCGGAACTCCAGTACGATTCAGGCGAGCTTGAAACAGCAATCATGGAGGCGCGCGGCCGGCCGCTGAAGCAGGAACACGGGAGTTATAACGCTGCACAGGACCAGGTGCAGGAGATGGTTCGGGAGCATCTCGCTGACTGGTACGACGATGCGGATGCATACGGGGAATAAGCGATGGACGACCAATCAATGTATGATGCGGTGTTCGATCAATTACCGGAGTCTTACCGTTCCTCTCTGATCGACCTCCCACCTGTAGACACCGTAGAAGATCGGTATCAGTCCAGGGGATCGAACCTGCTGTACTCTGCGAAAACCGGGGAACGCCATACAGAGACGATGCCTGAAGATCTGGCGGAGGAACCAGACTATGGACTGTTGCCACCGGTAGGCGCGCTCGTCCCGGATCACTGTGCTGTGATCGATGTCGTTGACAGCCGGTCCTGGACGTACCCGGATGGAGACATGTACACAGATATGGCACTCAACGCATTTGATGCCGCGCAGAAGAACGATATCCCCATCAGGTACCCGTCCAACATCCGTGACACCCTCGAAGACCATTACCAGAAGCAGCGTGTGGACCGGATCATGGACGGGCTTGACGCACTGGGCGAAAAACTGGACCTCGACGCATACCAGGACGCGGTCACCGACCAGCCATCCGACATCCGCGGCGATGCACTGATCGCGGCCGCCGCCGAAGACCAGAGCGAGTTCCACGAATCCACCATCGTCATGACAGACGACGCAGACTTCGTCCAGCTCGCTGAAGACTACGATATCCAGCCGCTCCCCGCCGTCTACGCCAACAGGGCGATCAGAAAACAGTGACCGCACAGCTCCACCAGGTCGCAGTCACCGCATCGCTTTAATTGTTTTCTCCCCAACCACACCATATGGTTTCTCCCAGGAACGTGGTACCCGGACCGGTCGCAGACGAACGCGTCATCGACGGCCGTGACGGCCAGTACGCAGATATCGGTTTCGTCGGCGTCACGGACGCAGTCGCGGCAGCATTGGAGGATCAAGGAATCGAGAATCTGTACCAGCATCAGGCCGATGCCATCTCCGCGGTGAACCACGGCGACAACGTGGTGATCGCGACGGAGACCGCGTCCGGGAAATCCCTGTGCTACACCGTACCGGCATTGGAGGCGGCACTGGACGGGCAGACCGTGCTGTACGTGGCACCGACCACCGCGCTCATCAACGACCAGGCCGACACCCTGAAGGCATACGCGGAAGCGGCCGGCCTCGGCGCGGAGGAAGTGGCGCGGTACACCGGGCAGCTCTCACGGACCGAGAAGCGGAACGTGCGGGAACAGCAGCCCCGCATTTTACTCACTACTGTAGACATGCTGCACATGTCACTTCTTCCCTATGGCAGGCAGCGGACCTGGGACTGGTTCTTCGGACAGCTTGACCTTGTGGTGATCGATGAGCTGCATATGTTCCGGGGTGTGTTCGGGAGTCACGTATCACTCGTGTTTCGCAGGTTGCAGCGGATGGTGGATCTGTTCGACCGGATGCCGACCGCGATCGCGTGCTCTGCCACTATCGGGAACCCGGTGGAGCATGCGGCCAAAGTCACCGGCTTCACCGGCTGGGAACTGATCGACGAGGATATGAGCGCGGCCGGGCCCACGCACTGGGTGGTCGCCGATAATGATGGATCGTCGCATACGCCAAGCAAGGTGATCATGACCGATCTGGTTCAGAACGATACACAGGCCGTCGCCTTCACCCGGGCACGGCAGGCAGCAGAACGGTACGCGGAACTCACGAAGCAGGCGCTGCGAGACGAGGACGAACCCACACTGGCAAATAAAGTGCGCCCCTACCACGCTGCCTTAACGGACAAAGAGCGGCGGGAGGCCGAGACCGATATCCGTAACGGTGAGGCACTCGGAGTCTGGTCCACCAACGCGTTAGAGGTCGGTGTGGACGTGGGCTCGCTGGATGCCGCCGTAATCGACGGGTATCCCGGGTCACGGATGGAGGTGCACCAGCAGGCCGGCCGCGCCGGACGCGGGACTGACAAGAGCTTTGTCTTCCTCGTACCCGGGAACGATAGCCTGGATCAGCACATGGCGAAGCATCCGGATAAACTGTTCGGGGAGGCGGAGCAGGCGCAGGTCAACCCAGCGAACCAGGAGATCTTGCCGCGGCACATGGGCCAGGCCGCGAAGGAGGCACCGCTGAACGGGACGGATGCCATGTTCTTCCCCGCGTTCCGGGACTCCCTGGAGACGGCGGAGCGCAAAGGGTTCGTGCGGAAGGACGGGGACCGGTGGGTGGCCACGGAGAAAGTGGAGGGCAGACCATTTGGATTACGGAACGTGTCCGACCGGAACATTGCGCTGGTAGACGGCGCAAAGGGTGAGCGTATCACCGAGCTATCCTACGAGTCCGCAATTCAGGACGCGTACCCGGACGCGATATACATGCACCAGGGGAACCGGTACGAGGTCGACAATTTCAAGGCAGACGACGATGTCGCATACCTGACACCGCTCAACGGCGAGGTGGACTACTACACGCAGCCCCAGAAGCAGAAGCGGGTCGAAGTGAAAGAGGAGTTAGCATATCTTGAGGGGGACAAATTAGATGTGTTCCTCGCCAATGTGCGGGTGCACGGGAACGTGACCGGGTACTACAAGAAGAGCAAGTCCACGAACAAGACGATCAAATCCGTGGACTACGGTGTCGGCCAGTCGCTGCCGTTCTCATTCAACACGCGTGCCATCGGGTTCTCGCTGAAAGACGAGCCGGACGTGGCCGCACTGGGTGACGGGTTGCACGCTGCGGAGCATGCGATGATCGGCGTGATGCCGTTACACGTATTATGCGATCGGCGGAATGATCTCGGTGGCCTGTCCATCGAACTGCATAGCCATACCGGTGAGCCCACTATTTTCGTGCACGAGGGGCATGAGGGCGGTGTCGGGCTGGTGGATACCGCGTTCGACGAGCTTGAGGAGATTGTGGGGGAGGCGTTGACCACGGTCACGGACTGTGACTGTATCGACGGCTGCGGTGCCTGCATCTATTCGCCGACCTGCGGGAACGCGAACGAGCACCTGGACAAGGCGGATGGCGAGGCGATTTTGCAGTTCTTGAAGGACCGGTTACCGGACACCACCTGACTGGTAGCTGGTACAATCCACGTCACTGGAACTCCTGTGATCGGTCAATGGAGTTTAAGGTCGGGCCCCTCCATGCCTTCGGTTATGCAGAGGTTCGAATCGCAGATCCCGAGACCACATTCGTTATCGCCGTCACAGGGATCGCCCGGACCTCCTTTGGACGTGAAATACTGGTCACAGGTCGTGTTCGTGTTGCCAGCGTTGTCCCGGACATGGATACAGTATTCGTGATTGTCGTACGGGTACTCCTGCACGAAGGATGCCGTGTAGGTGCAGGAACTATCTGTCGCCGGGTATGCGCAGTAGGTGCCAACACAGCCACTGTCCCTGCAGATCACCGTATGATTGATACCGGCGTTCTGATCAGTGGTCTGTGGCGTGAAGCGGATATCATTTCCGATGAGGACAGGTTCAGGACGGTGACATCCTGCGCCGTCATCCCGGTGATCGCAGGCGATATCGGGTGGTGTCCTGTCGATGTTATAGTAAGCGTCATCCTGTCCCGTGTTGCCCGCGGCATCAGTAATCCGGCTGTTCCAGACACTGGTCCGGTTCGACCACGTGTACCACACCCATTTCAAGTGTAACGTGAACCAAATCCAGGAGTATCCGCACCTGCACGGCTTTTTGCGGGACGTGTACCAGCTGGATGGTGTGGCGGAGACCGTGCACATGGACCATATCAAGGAGCACTACTACCGGACGCATCCCGGCATCAATCCGAAGCGGCTGGTGGCGCGCGGTCCGGACCCGCAGTTCGATGCACCGCACCAGCGCGACCAGTTGCCGGGAGACGCGCTTGGACTGTGACCGGTACATGCCCCGTAACGTATTGGGAGCCCATTGTTCAGGCCCGGTAGGTACTAATATGTCAGGCGGCATTGTTGTGGGCATGCAGGGGGAGATGACGGTTGATGAGGTGTTGGCAGCCTCGGAGAAGGGGGAGCGGTATCTGTTTGACGAGCTTGAAATCGAGGCGTACCCGGATGATGCGGCAACGTTCCTGTCCACGTATGATAGTGTCTTCGATTTTTTACGTGAAACTATCCGGGACAGGGACATGCCGGAGGACGAGCAGTACTGGGGGTGGAAACGGCATCGGGAGATTGATAACCGGATCGGTCTCGGTGACTACACCGATTACCCGGAGGACTATGACTGGCCGACGATCACACCAGGGGACTGGGAGCGCCCATCCGATGACAGGGCGGATCCGGGTATGTTGACACTGTTCCCGCAGTACTTTGTCAAGACGCGTGGCGCCAGTTCGGCGGATGTCAAGAACGGTGACTGGGTGGCAGCGATCGATCGGCACACCAAGTACATCGCAATCCATCCGGGCTATCAGGACGACCAGGAACTGTGTCGTGGGCTGGAACGGTTCGGAAACTACTGGGAGCAGAACACGACATACGGCAGTGAACTCTACAATCCAAGCGGAGAGAACGTGCCACTGGACTATGTCAAGATCCTGGAGTAACGACTAGAAACTAGAATAGTGCGTTGAACTGGTCGCTGGGTTTGATGACGAACTCACACCGGTCTGCGCCCATGTTTTCGCACGTGCGTTCCTGCGCCTCCAGTTCGATGCCCCGGATGTATTCGCCGGCACCGGCCAGCATCCCGGCGTGGTACTCACCGGTCTTCTCCTCCCGGTCGTTCCGGAACGGCGTGTTCCCGACCGTCACAACGTACTCGTCGTTGTCGAAATCCATCTTCTCGATGCGGTGGTCGCCCCATCCCGTGTACGCACCGAACTCTGCGCAGATATCGGCGAACCCTTCACGCTCCAGTTCCTGGCCAACGATCTCCTCGACTGCGGCTGCGTACTCTTTCCCGGCTTCTTTCCCGGTCTCGTACAGGAACCGTTGCCCGGCCGGACCGATATCCTCCATTCGGTCCCGGGTCGCAGCCAGGAGGTGTGCGGGCGGCAGGATCACCCGAGTATCGTCGAACGACAGTTCTCCCCGGTCCACATCAAGGTCAAGGAGGTACAGCAGCTTCAGTTTTGTCGTCCATGTACGCAGCCAGGTACGGAGATCAAGCATACAGTGTATATGCGGGTCCGTCACTTTAAACCATTATCCTCTCTTTGCACTATCTGCCTACTGTGGACGGTCCAGCGGATAATCAAACATCAATCCCTTCCCGTCGAAATGGTATCTATGAGAGGAACCGTATTGAAATGGACACGGCGTTTACGTGTCCCGGTAGTGGTTACAGTGTACAGGGTTTGAAGGACGTGATAGAATCATCGTTGAGCGTATGGAGTTCTACAGGCGCCATTGGTGTAACCAGTACCGGCCTTTCCTGTCAGGATACTACGATTGATGTGTGTTTCAGAGACAATTCCGTGGTCATAAAAAAGGATGTGCCTTCATGAGGTGCGTTACCATGCAAACAACAACCAAACTCCTGGCTGCACTTCTGACGGCCGGTCTTGTTATCGGTCTTGGAGCGGCATCCGCCCACGGATGGAGTTCCGTTTCACAGAGTGCATCCAGTAATATCGGACAGAGTGCCAGCGTCTTCGGATCTGACTATTCAGATGTCAGCCAGCAAGCACATAGTAACATCTTCCAGGACGCCGACGTAACCTCCAGCAAACGACCAACAGCGGTCAGCCAAAAGGCAAAGAGCAACATCTTCCAGGACACCGACGTGAAAACAGGATACGGCAAGAAATCAGGCTACGGCCACAAAGGTAAAGCAGCCGTCAGCCAAAAGGCAAAGAGCAACATCGGCCAGAAGGTGGACCTCGACATGAAAAAGCCGAAAAAGTACGGCAAGAAATCAGGCTACGGCCACAAGGACAAGGGCGACTACCACGACGACAAGGACGATGATTACGACGACCACGACGACAAGGACAAAAAGTATTACGGTGGCTACTGATCCGTTGCTCTTCACTCTGTGAATCCCCATCCCTTCCTTTCTTCTTTTTTCTCTATGATCTGGCGGCCACTGCTGTGAATTATCGTCCTTGACGTTGTTTTCCCGTTGTTTCGGAACGTATGTGGGATGAAAATTGTACCGGGTCGTGGCGGACGTGAAGCATCGTCGTGTTTCCCCGGAGGTGCAGGCTGTATCACTATCATCGATAACCTGGTATTCGTCTGACGCGCCACAGATCTACACATTTGCTGGCCGCATAAAAGCACCGCATCACTGATTCACAGGTATGGCATTACGTCCCCTGAAAGCGGTAGTTGGGTTACTGTGGAGCATCATCAAACTCGTCCTCTTCCTCGCTATCATGGCAAAGGTCATCTCCTATGTGATGGGTGGAGACGGACAGGAGGAACAGGACGTTCCCATCGAGTAACGGCGATCCACCGTGTATCGTACCCGTTGACCGGTACCGCCCGTATAGCGTGATTGCCGATGTATGATTCCATCCTCGTTCCGACCGATGGCAGTGATGCCGCGGAAGTGGCGGCACGGCACGCCATGATACTCGCGGCACAGTTCGATGCCACGGTCCACGCACTGTACGTGGTCGACGACCGGTACAAGTGGATGGACGCCGGTACACTGCCCGCCGTCCTGGACACGATGGAGGAGACCGGAACAGCAGCAACCAGGCAGGTCGCCACGATCAGTGACGACATGGACGCAGATATTGACGTGATCACCGCGGTCGAACACGGTACACCCTCCCAGAAGATCAGGGATTACGCCGATGACCAGGATATTGATGTGATCGTGATGGGGTCCCATGGGCGGACCGGGGTGGAACGGGCCTTACTCGGGAGTGTGACCGAGAACACAATCCGTATCGTGGACACGCCGGTCCTGGTCGTAAAATAGGTGTGGCCTGTCACACCGTCACCGGTAACTTATTTATCCACTACTCCCGTACAGGGCGTTATGCAGGTACGGGAACGTGCGAAAAACGGCGGTATATACGTCATACCGGTCATCATCTTTCTAGTACTGCTCCCGGTAACGGACCAGATCTGGCAGGACTACGTGTTGCTGTTTGCCACGCTCCTGATCTCGGTGACACTGGTACCGACCCTGCTGGAACCGGAGGCAGCGGTCCCGCGTACCACCAGTGTGCCTGCAGCATTGGCCGTTGCCCTGTTCGTGATCGGAATGGTCGGTCTGGAACTGTGGCTGACTGCGGGCGCGAACGTGCTTTCATTCATCCTCTGGTGCCTGGTCATCCTTCGACGTGCGCCATGACTACCCTATAACATCCTTCAACGAGTCCTTCAGCCTGTCAAGATCCCGGTGTTCGATGTACTGTTCGCCCAGTTCAGTAACGGTATACACTGTTTCTTCTACTGCGGGGGACCGGGTATTATCGAGTACGGTGTTCAGTCCGTCCGATGCAAGCACCATGATTTCTTCTCCGTCCGCCGGTTCAAGGAGGTCATAGACCGTAAGCGTTTTGAAATCCCGTTCGGCGACGGTATCCCCGTACGGGACAGCATCCTCGAACGAGTCATAGGTGCAACCATCGTCTAACCCGTCCAGGCCAACGGTGTACAACATGTATTCACGCAGGTCTCCATCCAGGCGTCGATCCACCTCATGGCAGTACTGTTCGAACGGTTCTCCAGTACTCATACCCCTCAATACCAACACCAACATTTTTATAAGATTCGACCGAACAATTGTTCGGTTTATCATCTTTTATCCGACCAAATGTCCTGATAATATGCGATTATCAGGTGGAAACAGAACATATGAACGGTTGAAGTCGGACATGTGTCTGATCGGACGTCCGGAGGGGTACAGTCCTGTAATGACCGCCTGCTCATATGGTCCGTATCTGTCGGTAGCATTTCATGCATTCGAACTCTCATCAGCTTCCGATGTGTGCCATGACTCCTTGATCCGTGCCTCGCGGCTGGCAGTTATCGCCCAGACAATGCCGACCACCATGAACACTGCCGCCGTGACCACTGCCGTGACCAGTTCGATCAACGCCAGCAGGTCCGGGAGGACATCCAGCCGGTGGACGGTCCGGGTCGTGGCATACAGTGTACCGGCGAACATGGCCGGCCTGAATCCGGTCCAGAACTCGGACATGTCCGATCCGTGAAGCGGTGTGTACCTGCTGACAATCGCGGCAAGTATGAAAAAGAGGGCACCGATCGCGTTGATACTGGCTGCACCCGCCTCCACCATTACGCATTCCTCCGCAGCCTGTTATCCGTTATCATCGTTTCATCCCCTGTTCTTTCGCGTCTGCTGCACCGGTCATCGCCGTCCACCAGCACAGGAACCCGGCCACCGCAATACCGACGTGTTCCTCCAACACGGCCAGTGCCTCGTACTCCACGATCGATGCGACCCTCCCCACCGCAAACGCGAGGTACGCCATGTAGAACCATTTCACGCGGCACTGCGGGAACCGGACTGTCATCGGTATCAGCCCCACTACCACCAGTACCAGGATGACCAGCTCGTACAGTTCCAGCGGACCCAGCCCCACACTGACCGACATACCGTATACTACGAGCCTCCACAATATAAACGCACAGGCCATTACTGTATCATGGACGCAGCTGTCCACGGTACGGAGCTATCCTGATCGTTCCGTGTACCATTCTACGATTTCGGGCCAGAATTCGTTATGTGCCCTGGGTGATGTGGATACCCCGATGTGGCCGCCCGAGTACTCGAAATTCTGTGTATCGTCGCTTGGTATCACTTCATCAAACTGTGTGGTCGCTTCAGGCGGGACAAGATGGTCGTATTCGCCGGTGATGAACGCTACGGGCATGTCGATGTTGTTGATATCTACGTGTTCTCCGTCCAGGTGGAGTGCGTTCTCCGCCAGTTCGTTGCCCCGGTAGATCTTCTCGAGAAATTCTTCGAACGGACCACCTGCCACATCGACAAAGTCATCGTTCCAGTACTCCATCCGGGCAAACTGCTCCAGTGCCTCCCTGTCGTCAAGAATGTCGAACAGGTGATCGCGGTATGTTTTGACAAAGTTTTGCTCCCAGTCCTGTGCTGCGAACGCAACCGCCAGTGCTTCCCCTTTGATGTATCCGTCCGGTCCGATCATCAGTGTCGGATCATTGGTCTTTGCCTGTTGCTCCAGTTCGCCACCTGTATCATCGAAGTAGAGTCCAGCCGCCATCAATCCCAGGTTCTCCACCTTCTCCGGGTGCAAGGCAGCATGCATCGCAGACTCAGTCCCACCCTGACAATATCCCAGTATATTCACTGTATCACTGTCGGCCGCCTCCAGAATCACATCGACTGCGGTATCGATCTGTTCCACATGGTCTTTGAGCGTGCTGTCCGGGTCAACAGGCTCCTTCCAGTTTGAGAGGTAGACCGGAAATCCTTCCTGCAGGAATTGATCGGCCACACTGGTTTCCGGCCCAAGATCAAATACGGACGGTCTGTTGATCCGTGCATAGGTTAAACTCATCGGCACGTCCTGTTGTTTGTCCCCGGGAAGATCCTGCTCATATTCGAGCACCTCTATCTTATCATCCTCATATACGATCCGTGCCGGTGTAGGCCCAATATCTGTCTCCCGCATCATCTCAATCGCATCTGGCACGTTACCGGCCTGTTCTATGTACTCCACGGTCCGTTCTACATTATCCGTATAGGCCTCGGTCATATCCCCCAGGAACTCCGTATACTGCTGCATAGCCTGAATCGGCGTAAACGCGAGCCGTGGCTTCATCGCAGCTTCCATAGCCGAAGTCGTATTCTCCTGGGCGACCTCAATCCCTTTCAACCACGCCGCATAGGCGGGTGTCAGATGGCTCAGTTCTGCTGCCCATGACCCATCCTCCTTCCAATCATACGCGTCAACCGTTTCACTGTCCAAGGTAGTATCTCCATCAACGGTATACTCCTCCCCCATAGCTATCACACCTCTGCTACCTGATAACGTATGATTCCTTATATATTTTCTTTACGTACGTCCCGAACCAGTATCGAACATTATACGTACATCAGGAACACGCCGACAACGCATAACCGCCACAACTTTAAACGCTCCGATAGCATACTGACTCATGACATCCATACCTACTGATGCACGAATAGGTCGCATCGCACTCACGGTCAACGATCTGGACAAGATGACCGCGTTCTACCAGGACATCATCGGCCTGGCACTACTGGACGCAGACGATGACTGTACCGTCCTGGGCGCCGGTGAGACTGCATTGCTCATGCTCCAGCAGAATATGGACGCATCGGAACGACCCGAATCCGCGGCTGGCCTGTACCACGTGGCGTTCCGCGTACCAGACCGGGAAGCACTCGGCAGTGTATTACAGCGAGCGGAAAAGCATGGTGTACTGTCCGGTGCATCGGATCACGGTGTGAGCGAGGCGCTGTACCTGTCCGATCCGGAGGGGAACGGGATCGAGGTGTACCGGGACCGGTCGCGGGCGCAGTGGCCGCACAACGATGACGGGACGATCCGGATGGGAACGCAACTGCTGGACCTGGACCGCCTCCGGCAGGATGCCGGGACGGAGGATACGGTGCCGGACGGGACCACGGTTGGGCACGTCCACCTTGAAGTGGCGTCACTGGCAGATGCCCGTGATTTCTATGTGGACACGCTGGGGTTGAATGTACGACAGGAAACACCGCATGCACTGTTCGTTGCGGCCGGGGACTATCATCACCATGTCGGATTGAACACGTGGCACGGCCGTTCCGACCCGAACGCGGGGCGTGGACTGGCCTGGTTCGAGATCGTGGTGCCGGACGATACAGTCTCCCGGATGCAGGAGACCGTTGAACAGGACTACGGACAGGTGGCACCGGTTGATGACGGATTTTCGGTGACCGATCCGAGCGGGATTGTGGTCCATATCCGGAAGGCGTGACTGGTTGTAGTGTGGCAGGACCGACACGTTTTAAACTGTACGGTCCGGTGGTTGTGTGTATGTTTCATCCGGCGAAAGTACAGGAGAAAATCGATGCAGGACAGGAAACGATGTTCCTCGTGGAGACATGGGACGAGAACGTGTTCACGCTGGCCGCGGACGATGACCTGGATGCGGATGCTGTGGACGCAGAAGATGTCGTGCTGATCGATTACTATCCGGACGAATCCTTCGACCTGCCGTCACCTCGTCAGGTCGTTTCATCTGTGCTGGACGGAGAGCAGGCGGACCGGATCTGGGAGCGGTACCGGGAGATGTTCAACGAATCCGGTGGACCGCAGACCGCCCAGATGCAGGTTCCGAACCAGCAGCCGTTCGAAGGCGGGTACATCGGGTAAACGCCCTCCGAACCGATAATATGGCAGCACACGCACACCGCTAATCCTACCTGTAGTCTGTACGGACGGCGGGGCTCACCACTGAATCGCCTGTTACGTTCACGGCACACTGCACGATACAGCCCTGTGACACGTCCGCCGAATATAACTATGTTATACATAAATAGTTATGGTTGAACCATACTGTCCAGGAGGATACGATGCGTGGTTATAGTGACGATCTCCATCTACTGCCAGAGTACAGTGAAAATCTCCAGAAACTTTCTGCAGACATCGTCAGATCCTACGAATACGGTGATGTGGCAAACAGGACGGTGCGGGAGCGTCAGCTGCAGGAGTATGACATCTACACACAGGACGATCTCGTGGAACGGCTCGGACAGCACGTCCAGGTAGAATTCATCACACAGCAGTACCGTGAAGATACGCACGACTCTCCGGGCAGCGCGTCAGACGGCTTACGGACACCGGACTCGTTCGCCGATAGCGTCCAGTACGCGCAGCAGGCCTGGCGTGACATCCGGGAGACGCTTGACATCGTGCAGCACGGTGGCAACACTACAGTTGCATATAAGAACATCTGACGCGGAAGTTGTAGGCGGTAAACCGCGACAGGTAATGTCGTGCAGCACAGGGTCAGAGTACGTCTGACGCAGTGATGATCCCGGTAATCCCCTCGTCCTGTCGGCGTACAAGAACAGCGTTTGCCGTCGTCAGCAGTTCACAGACCGCTGTCTTTGAGGTGTCTTCCGGGACCTCCGGGAGCGGTGCTGCCATGTGCTCTCTGACGGTATCGCCCGAGGGTGCCTCAAGGAGCGACATACTTGTCACGGTTCCAACACAGTGCCGGGAATCGTTCACGACAGGGAGCTGTGAATAGTTCTCCGCCTTCATGAGCCCAGATGCGTGTCGCACTGTATCGTCAGGGGCGACCGTCACGACGTACGAGGTCATAATCTCTGTAGCAGTCTGTTCCTCATCCCGCACGATTTCCTCCAACGTGTTGTACAGACGGGCGACTGCCTCATAGTTCGGTGTGCTCTGCCCGCGTTCCAGCTTCGCGATGAAGGACTGCGATACATCGGCCTGCCCCGCAAGATCTGATTGCGTCATGCCAATCTGTTTCCGCTGGCGCACGATGCGTTCACGTACGTCATCAAACGTCGGAAGCATTACAAAAAGAATATGTGGGGGGAAAGATTAATATAATTAGACTTTTTTCAGGGATTTTTCCAGTATAGCACCCCAAATTTCACTGACCCACCCGGAACAGCCCCCGGATTTCACAGGCTTCCACCAGCCCACTATAAAAATGTCGTCCGTGCATCAGGAGGTGTGACAGGTCATGCCCGAGAAGAACATCGTCGTGGAGAAGGTTCCAGGAGAACATATCGAAAACCATCGGATCGAGGTTGTGGAGCGGAAAGGACTCGGCCACCCGGACTCGCTGGCCGACGGTATTTCCGAGGCCGTATCCCGTGCATTATGTGAGGCGTACATGGAGGAGTTCGGGAGTATCGCCCACCACAACACGGACGAGGTTCAGATCATTGGCGGTCAGAGCAACCCACAGTTCAACGGCGGGACCATCACCCAGCCCATCTATATCCTGCTCGGTGGCCGGGCTGCAAGCGAACTCAGGGACCAGAACATCAACGTGCACGGGATCGCGAAGCGTGCGACCCGTGAATACCTGGAGAACACGGTCCGGCATCTGGACGTGGATGACCATGTCATCATCGATTCACGGATCGGGCAGGGCTCCTCCGATCTGACCCAGTTGTACGACCATGACGAGGAAGCCCCACTCGCGAACGACACCAGCTTCGGTGTCGGGCATGCACCATTCTCCCCCACGGAACGACTCGTACTGGAAGTGGAGAAGGCGTTAAACGCGGATACGACCAAGGCGGACTACCCGTTCATCGGCGAGGATATCAAGGTGATGGCGAACCGGCAGAACGATACGATCCATCTGACCGTGGCCGCCGCGTTCGTCGACCGGTACGTATCCAGTGTGGAGGACTACTTCGACAAGAAGGCACAGCTGGAAGACCTTGTTGCGGACATCGCCAGGAAGCATACAGACCATCCGGTGAAGGTGGACGTGAACACGGCAGACGGCGAAGATGCAGACGAACTCTACCTGACCGTGACCGGGACCTCCGCCGAGATGGGGGACGACGGCTCGGTCGGCCGCGGGAACCGCGTGTCCGGATTGATCACGCCGCGCCGCGCGATGAGCCTGGAAGCAAGCTCCGGCAAGAACCCGGTGGCACATATCGGGAAGATCTACAACCTGATGGCGCACCACATCGCAGAAGATATCGTCAAGGAAAGTGATATCGCGGATGAGGCGCACGTCGTCCTCCTCAGCCAGATCGGGACACCAATCAACCATCCGCAGGTCGCGAACGTCCAGATCGCAACGAACAGCGAGATCACAGCACAGAACGAACAGGAGATCCAGGCCGTGGCCGACCGGTGGCTGGACGACTTCGACGAACTGATGGACCGCATCATCAAGGGCGAGGTCACCACGTTCTAAGTCCGGTCCTTTTAAGCATCACCGTGAAAGGTGAACAGCTATGAGTCATTACAGCGAAGCGCATACGCCGGAAACCGTCCACCGTCGCCTTGAACATGCACGGAAACAGTACGAGCCGGCGTTTGAACAGGCGATTGACGAGGACGCGGCCGGTTCGGAGGAATACGCAACCCCGTCACTTCCCGCCGCACGGATTTCCGTGGCGGACGTTCTGGACGCTGCCGCCGGCCAGTGACCCACGTAG
>CAZCWR010000004.1:16524-18153 GCA_964502455.1 uncultured archaeon
AAAATACCGGGCCCGCATACATAAGTATGGGCAGCGACCTCCATGACCGGGCGGAAGCAGCGGACCGGAAACTGCACGCCTACCCGCAGCTGTATCGTGTCAAGCACGTGCTCGATCTGTTGTTACCGGCGGCACTGCTGGTGATCCCGGTCATCCTGTACCTGGAGTTCGTTGCTGCCAGCACACACGCCCTGTACCCGTACAAACAGCCGATGCAGATCCTGATACTGGCGTATTTCCTTGCCGAACTTAGTGTCGACTTCCTAATCTATGAGCAGGCCCGCGACTTCTTCCGGGACCGGTGGCTGGACATCCTGCTCACCCTGCCGTTCTTCACCGCGTTCAAAGCTGTGACTGGTGCACTCCGCGGACTCACCGGCCTGAAACTGTTGAAAGGCTCAAAGACAGCAAAAGCAGCGAAAGCCGGGAAAGGCGCAAAGGTCGGCAAAGCCGGGAAACTTGGCAAGGCCGGGAAAGGTTTCAAAACCGGGCAGAAACTCGGGAAACTGGTGACGAAAGGCAAGAAGCTGGTCAGGAAGTGGCTGAAGAACCGCCGGAAATAATCCAGACGCTCCCTGTATATAAGGTTTACGGATTGTTGTGTCTGTATGAGCAGTGATGACAATCTGTATGACCGGGTGCAGGATGCGCTCGCACCACTGGGGTTGGACGAAGAATTCCCAAAGATAGTGTCGATGAAGACCCGGCACGATCCCCGGCTCTGGCCGATCCGGCTCAGCGGTAAGGATGCACAGGTCGTCAGGGGTCATTACGATCCGCTGCTGCACCGGATCACCCTGTACGACGATGCACTGGAGCGGGCAGCCACGTTCCAGGCGCTTTCCGACGTCGATCTCAGCGAGCTACTGGATGATCCTGCGGAGACCGGGGCAACGGAATCCACGTACCTCGATGTTGACCGCGATGAGATATACAAGGATATCCGAACCCGGGTCGCCGCGCACGAGACCGTCCACGCACAGCTCCACCGGTCGCTCGGGCCGCTCCGGTCACGCATCTATACACTGCTGGGCATGACGGACCCGCACATCGACGAGGCCGCCGCCCAGTTCTTCAACCTGTGGCACGACGACGAAATCGATGATGCAGCGGCACGGGAAAAGACCCAAGAGAATATCACTGCCATGTACGACACCGGCACGTACGACCCGGACCTGATCAACGCATACCTGGAGCAGGGCCTACAGCTGTACGACGATGCAGCAGGAGAACAGGCAGACCGGGCCCGCGCAGCGATGGACTCCTTCCGGGAAAGATATGATGACCGTACCGGTCCGGAGCAGCTTGACTATGCTGGTAGCCTCAACGATACATGCACCTATCTGACCAGTCTCTGCGCCGGCGCCGCGCTGGGAGCACTTGCCCGCGGGGACCGGTCGACCGCCGCAGCCGCCGGTACCGCGGCAGCATACTTCACCGTGAACGCGATAGGCCGGACTGCCATGTGGCCGGATGAACTCACGGCGTATGACGACTGATCCATCACCTGTTTTATCTGTTGACACCTGTTTTGTCCACATGGACCTCACCGTCGCCGACACCACACTGTGCATCGAAACCGAACGGATAGACGGCGACATCGAAGACAAGATTGACCAGTATATGCGC
>CAZCWR010000004.1:18253-24095 GCA_964502455.1 uncultured archaeon
CGGTACGGCAGGGATGTAAAGCAGCGGCTGCTGGAACTTGAAACAGAATAATTATAATGCAGTGGCGCACAACGGTTGATAGAACCGACCGATGAACCATATCGTGAACGGGCTACTCGGGACGCTTGCCGTGGTCTGCGGCGCATTGACCGTCCGTATACTGCGGGCGTTCCGGGACAGGGAAGCGCAGGCCGAGGTCTCGTTCCAGTTACATCCGGAGGATACTATCCAGGACTTCACCTGGCTGTTCGGCGGGGGTCTGGTAATGGCGGCCGGTCACGCAGCATATATCGCTGGCGCTGCGACCGGTAACTACTACGGGATACGTGCCGGTCAGTTCGGGTCCATCATGTTCGCTACAACGACTGCGGTCGTCCTGTATCGCTGGCATCTCCGGTTCACGGGAAAAACGGAGGATGGTACCAGTGCATAAGCTGCTCCACGGCATCCTTTACTTTGTGCTGTCCAGTATCATGACCTACTACTTTTACCAGATACGCCAGCGGCTCATCAGCGATACTGATGTGGCCCTGTCCCAGTTCTTCCTGGATGCGGATACGGCGGACGCGTTCCACCTGCTCACGGTAGTCGCAATGGCGTATGCCGCCGCGATTCTTATCTATCTCGTAAAGGCACTGTACGGTGGTATCCTCGGCCTCCCGCAGATCATCTACAGCCTTGGGTATACGGCAGCTGGTGCCATCGCACTGCTTGCAATCATCCATTTCCAGCGGAGCATCCTCCGCATCACTGCCCGACCCGGTAGCAACGACCAGTAACCAGACCTCTGCACCGGCTGATATACTGGCGTCGGACCGGTAACTACGACGACCTTTTTAAGTCCCGGTGAGTACGGCGTATACGGAGCACGATGCGGTTTGAAACGTGGCGGCGAATCATCTCGATCGCCGTGCTGTTTATCGCGGTGAACGCTGTCTCGGCAATCGTCTGGTACGGCGACTACCTGTGGTTCGCCAGCCTCGGATACGAATCAGTCTTTCTCAAGACCCTGGCGTACCGGATCGGTACGTTCACCGTGTTCGCCGCGGTCGGGTTCATCGTGCTGTACAGCGGGTACCGGTGGACGGTACGGAACCTCCAGAAGACCGGGGATATCGCTCCAGGTTCATGGTTCCCGGTACTGATCGGGTTGATCGCAGTCATTCTCGGTTTGCTGTATGCGGATACGTGGCAGGTCCTGCTCCGGTACGTGCACGGCGTGCCGTTCGGGTCCACAGATCCGATTTTCGGGAAGAACGTGGCGTTCTACGTGTTCGACCTGCCGCTGTACCAGGCTGCGGTCGGCTACCTGCTGCTTGTGACCGGACTGTCCCTGCTGTCCTCGCTCCTGGTATACGCCGTCTACTTCGGTGTGGACAAGGAGGAGATCGAGGATATCGTGGCTGGCACGGTGACCGTGTCCAGTTTCGACCTGTTCCGGTTCCTGGGCGGGGTCAAACAGTATGCATACACGCACGTCATGGTGTTCGCCGGTTTCCTGTTCACGGTGCTGGGCGGGATGCTGTGGCTGCTGCGGTACAGCCTCCTCCTGTCCCAGCAGAGCACGGTGCACGGCGTCGGGTACACAGAAAACTTGATTGGGATCCCGGTCATCACTGTTGCGGCCGTGGTAAGCGTGCTTGGCGGACTGGTATTCCTCGCGAACACACAGTTCCGGAGCCGGAAGATCGTAGTACTAGTGCCGGTGCTGCTGATCGGGGTCATGATCGTTGGGAACGTGGCCGGGGTCGCGGTACAGAATTATGTGGTGGATCCGGACGAGTTCAATAAGGAGGAGCCGTTCATCGCGAACGAGATCCAGTATACGCGGGAGGCGTTTGCACTGGACCGGGTGGAAGACGAGCAGTTCGATGTGGCCGAGAACCTGACACCGGAACAGCTTGATGCCAACCCGGGCACCGTCGAGAACGTCCGGCTGTGGGACAATCGGCCGCTGCTGGATACGTACCACGAACTGCAGCTGTTCCGGCCGTACTACGAGTTCACCGGGATTGACGATGTCCGGTACAATCTTGGTGGGGAGACCATGCACATGCTGGCATCCGCCCGGGAGATTGAGCTGGACGACCTGCCGGCGCAGTCCCAGACCTGGGTGAACCGGCATCTGGTATATACACATGGCTACGGAGTGACGATGAGTCCGGCCCGCGCCGTGACAGACGAGGGCTTCCCGGAACTTGTAGTGCAGGATATCCCACCGAAGAGCAGTGTCGGTATTGATATTGATCAGCCGCAGATCTACTACGGGGAGAATACGGATGAATACGCGATCGTCAATACGCGTACGCGGGAACTGGACTACCCGGACCGGGACGAGAACGTGTATACGCACTATGCGGCGGATGGTGGCGTGCAGCTGGACTCGCTGGAGAAACAGATCGTGTATGCGGTCATGTTCCGTGCTCCGCAGATCTTTTTCTCCGGGTCGATCCATGACGAGAGCCGAATCCAGTACGACCGGCAGATCGACGAGCGCGCACAGAAGATCGCACCGTTCCTCACGTTCGACGAGGACCCCTATATCGTGGTAGCGGACGGCGAACTGTACTGGATATATGATGCGTACACCACCAGCGGCAACTATCCATACTCAAACCCAGCACAGTTCCAGGGTGAGGACGTCAGCTATATCCGGAACTCGGTGAAGGTCACAGTCAACGCGTACACCGGTGACACCACGTTCTACGTGGCGGAGGACGACGATCCGATCATCAACACGTATCGTGGTATCTTCCCCGAGCTGTTCGAAGATCTGGAGGACATGCCGGACAGTTTGCAGGAGCACATCCGGTACCCGGAAGACATCTTTACGGTACAGTCCGACCGGTACCGGGACTACCACATGACTGATCCACAAGAGTTTTACAACCGGGAGGATGCCTGGCGCATCCCGCGGGAACGCCTGCGCGGAGACACGATCCAGATGGAACCGTACTACCTCACCATGACACTGCCCGGGAACGACGACCCCGAGTTCATCAAGATTCAGCCGTTCATCCCGGTCGGCCGGGAGAACATGATCGGGTGGATGGCCGCCCGCTCCGACCCCGACCACTACGGCGCCCTGAAGGCGTACCACTTCTCACAGCGGGAACTCATCTTCGGCCCGATGCAGGTCGAATCCCGGATCGACCAGGACGACCATATCTCCCAGCAGATTTCGCTGTGGTCACAGAGCGGGTCCAACGTCATCCGCGGCAACCTGCTGGTCATCCCGATAGACGACACCGTGCTATACGTGGAACCACTGTTCCTTGAATCACAGGAGGCAGGTACCGTCCCACAGCTCCGGCGCGTCATCGTGGCACACGGCGACCGCCTCACCATGCAGCCCTCGTTCCAGGACGCGCTGAACGTCCTGTTCGGCGAGGCAGAGGCAGAAGAACCAGCCATACCGGACGCCGGTGCACTGCCGGAAGAGGATATCCAGCGGGCGCAGCAGCTGTACAGTGATGCACAGGCCGCACTGGACCGCGGCGACCTCGGCGAATACCAGCGCCTCATCAACGAACTTGGGCAAGTCCTGGAAGGGATGCAAGCAGCAGAACCTGTTAATCCAGCAGTACCGGAAGATACGGAACCTGATGCGTAGTACGCAGTATCATTCTACAGCCAGAACCTTACTCAGAATATTTAGGTTCCTTTCTCCGAGCTTCCTTCAAACTTCCCTCGATCTGGGCGTTCACGTTCTCATCTGTCGATTCGCCGTGACCGGCGTACAGTTCCTGCACATCCAGGTCCGTGATGCGTTCGATGCTGTCGATCAAGGTGTCACGGTCACCTTCGTCCAGGTCGGTGCGGCCGAACGCGCCGCCGGGGAATACGAGATCACCGGAAAACAGTATCTTTTCGTCCGGACTGTACAGGCAGATATGATCGTTTTTGTGGCCTGGCGTGTGCGCTGTGACGAACACTGTGTCCATCGCGCCGAGCGTGACCGTGTCGCCATCCGCTAATTTCTCGGCGTCCACCGGCAGGTTGTCCGGCTCAAATGCATAGACATCCGGATCATACCAATCCACGATGGCTTCCAGGTGCTCGATGTGGTCCCAGTGGCTGTGCGTGATGACGACGGTCTCAATGTCCCGGTCATGGTCGCCCAGTTTCTCCAGTACGATGTCATCCGCACCGGTATCGACGAGTGCTGTGTTGTCCACCAGGTAGACGTTGCATGTGAATTCGTCCGCGTCCGCTGCCAGGTTTTCGATCTGCATACAACATAAGAACTGGTTCCAGCATTAAAAACGCTTTCCGGCGGTGTTCACCTGTCCGGAAGGTCGTCCAGCGTCATCGCTGTCTCATCGTAGTCATTTGTATCCAGCTGGTCGCTGTCCAGCCAGTCCCGGTACATGTGTTCCGCGGACCGGCTGCGCCACGTGCCCTCGTAACTGCAGCATTCCTGGAGCGTCAGGCCGTCACCAGTGTTCTCTGCGTGCAGGTAGGACGACCCCTGTTCCCCGTCCGCCAGCAGGAACATACCCTTCTCCGGTGTGACGCGTGCAACCTCAGACAGTACAGCGTCAACATAGTCCTCGGTTGCGGCATCCCCTGTCCGGTCCACAAGCCCTTTGTACACGATGCGACCCAGCGAGTTCGGGGCGATGACGTGGTCGACAGCATCCTCCGGGAATGGGAGCTGGCTGGCCCCGGCCTGCACGTAGTTACCGTCCGCCAGAAACTCGCTGTACAGGCCGACACCGATCACGTCCACACCTCTGTCGTTGTACCGCTCCGCCAGTTCCTGCGTTGTCTGCCCGATGCTGCAGCCGATCTCGACCACGGTATCGTCCGGTTCAATCGTCTCATCCAGTATATCATACAGCCCCATGGACTGCAGTCGCTGGTCACGAGTGTCCCGGGGAAGTTGCCATGTCCGGTTCTGTCCCAGGCCGTACTCCGTATTAATCACCTGCCGCAGGTCATGCGGATACTGTTCCGTCCCCCCTGACATCTCACCTATATGCGGAACGGCAAAGCTTAAAACTCGTGCATCAGTGGACCTATGAGAAGAACAGATCGTCCGCGTTCTTCCATGCAACCCGTTCCGCGGCCTCGTTTGTGATGTCCGCGTACTCCACGTTTTTCTGCATCGGGACCGGGTGACCGTACGGGAAGTCGCTGGCGAACAGTGCGGTCTCTGCACCGAGGTCGTCAACCAGTGTCTCCACGCTGAGCGGGGTGCAGTGCAGAGAGATATCGATGTATACATTGTCCAGTGCCTTCAGCCGTTCCCGGAATGCGACCGGGGCGTGGAAGTAGTAGCCTTTCGTGTTGTGCGCCAGGATCACGTCCGTGTTCCGATGGATTTCCGCAGTCTCCAGGATCTCCTCCGGATGTGCACGGTTGAACCCGCTCGGGTCATCGCCGACACCGGTATGGATCAGGACCGGGACATCCAGTTCGCCGATCACCCGCATATGTTCGTACGCGTGCTGCATGCTGAAGTCTTGGGACCGGGGATGCATCTTGAATCCAGTAAATCCGTTCTGGACAGCGCGTTTCAGGTCGTCCTCATCATGCTCGTGTGGGTCAACGCGGAACAGACCAGCCATCCGGTCATCGTCACTGACCAGTTCACGGGTCCGTTTGTTCCCGTAGTCGATACCGTTCACCTCATCAAAACAGAACACCACTGCCTTATCGATATACCCGTCCGCGAACAGGTTGTCGACATCCAGTTCTGTCGCACTTATGCCGTCCGTGTCCTCACCGACATGGACGTGCGCGTCGATCCACTGCATCGTCTCACTGTATCTGCGGCAGCTTTAAAACACTGCATACCCTCTCGACGGGGCGCATAACACGGCAATGATATCATCAC
>CAZCWR010000005.1:0-10146 GCA_964502455.1 uncultured archaeon
ATATGATCGACGACTCGCCGGAATGGCGGGCGTTCAACGCTGAGCAGCGGGAGAAGAAGGCGCGTGCCGGCTCCCCGATCACGTACACGAAGCACGACATGGGGCTGTCCACCAAGATCGGGAAAGGCTCCGGCGAACTGTACAAAGTGGCCGGCAACAAGCGGGCACAGTACTACCGCATCCGCAAATGGCACAACCGCCTCACCAAAAGTAAAGATAGGAACCTGGGATTCGCACTGTCCGAGTTGAACCGACTCGTCTCCCAGCTGAACCTGCCGCGGAGCGTACACGAAGAGGTCGCCCGCCTCTACGAAAAAGCAGTTGATAAAGGACTGGTACGCGGCCGCTCCATGGAATCTGTGATTACCGCACTCATCTATACGGTGGCCCGGAAGCAGGGGACACCACGGACACTGGACGAGATTTCAGACGCGTCCGGTATCGAGAAGCGGGAGATCGGCCGCGCGTATCGGTACGTAGCGCGTGAACTGGATCTGAAGATCCGCCCAGCCAAACCGCAGGACTATATTCCACGGTTCGCTGGCGACCTAGAACTGTCCGGCGAGGTGCAGGCCCGTGCCCGGAAGATCATCGAACAGGCCAAGGAACAGGACCTCCTGTCCGGGAAAGGACCAACCGGCGTTGCAGCAGCAGCACTGTACATCGCCGCCGTACTGGAAGGCGAGAAACGGACACAGCGCGAAGTCGCGGACACAGTCGGCGTCACCGAAGTCACCATCCGCAACCGATACAAGGAACTCGTCGAAGAGATAGGACTTCACGAGGTCGAATAACGACCTCGTTCTCCAGCCATCTCCACAGGAGAAGCCTGAAACATGAGGCTGAATAAATCAACTCCATGTCGACCTGCCATCTCTGACGAGAAGACAGGACTCCATGAGGTCGAATAATGACCTCATTTGAGCAAGATATCTCATCGGAGATATCTGCGACCACGAAGTCGAGTAGTCCCCGCTCCCAAGTAGGGCAGATCATAGGCAGACCTATCAACACATCCATTTAGCAGGATGCTGTTGACTGTAGCTGCTTGCCCCCGTATCCCCCGTATCGCACCCCTTCCACCCGATATAAACATTCGTTACCGCTGCAGAGAGTTGTTTAAAAGTTCTGATACGTATTGTAGTACAGGGGGGAACAGATTTGACAACGTACCAGGAGGCTATCCAGGAGTACAAGTCGGCAGTAAACGAGTGGGAGAGCCAGCTTGGTGTGATGGAGTCCTGGATGGACGAGTACCGTGACGGTCATTACGATGCAGACACTGTGCAGACTGAAGCAGAGGCGCACGCACCCGCGTTAGGAGATTGCTATGAGGATGCTGAAGAACAGCGTGAGACATTACAGTATCTTCGTTCCGGGCTTGAGCTGGTGAGGGAAGATGATAACATCAATATACCGGCACTTCCAAAAAGTACTGGCCTACAGGAACGGCTGTACAGTCGGATCAATAACCTGGACCACCAGTACACGGTCCTGGAACAGCGGCAGAATTCTCTGGTCCACTATGCAGAGGAGCATCTAGACGTATCGCTCCAACAACATCTCGACAGTACAGAGGGACAATCCTACCTTGAACGGTTCCACAGCATGGACGCGGTAGATCAAGTCGGTGTCGTTGCACTTGCCGGTATTGGCTCCACCCTCCTCTATGACTATCTGCAGAATGATTCCTGACAGTCATCGATCACCTCTCTCTGAATATCCCCACGCTATCTTCCTTTTATTGAACTAATGTGTCAAATAACATTCTATTTTTAAACCATCGTTCATAATATTGCTGTATGTCACAGGGCGAGTATTCTGCGGAGGATGTCATCGACCGGTACGGTTCCCTGGTTGTCACCACTGAAAACCATCTTCTCGAGTTTGAAGAAGAGGCAAAAAGACCGGCTCCTGACGAGTCCTGGAGTTCAGCGGATCTGGAAGAGATTGCCTATAAGTGGGCACCCCCGATCCTCGAGTCCTACGATCGTGCAGAGCGGATGAAAGAGGATGAGATAGACGGGTTGAAGCAGCAGCTGGAGTACGTACTTGACAACCCAAACAAACGCTATCCGCATCTCCCACAGTCCCTGGCAAAACATGAGGATATGAACGAGGAAATCGAAGACCTAAACCAGTCACTGGACCAGCTTGATGAATGGATTAGTTACGATTCGTATGAACTGGAGCAGGAAACAGGAAACCCACTGGAATACTACGCATCCGGGCCAGTACAGCACTATATGCACCGACTGCAGAACCAGGTGGGAAGCAGCCACCTGAACCAGTTCCAACAGAAATTATCCGAAGACCCTGAACTTGCGACCTGCGCAGGGGCTCTGGTGGTCGGAGCCGGTATACTGGCAGCAGATTACATCAAGAACTGGATTGACGACTGATTTCCCACCTAATTTGAGGACACGATCTCAACCACATCCCGGTGTCCCAGCTCATGGTCTGCACCGATCTGCCGCTGCTCACGGACATCGACCGCATGCAGGAACCCGTCTCCGATGTCACTGTGGATATTGTATGCGAAAGCTTCTGCCGTGGCATGCTCAGGTAAGAGAAAACAGTCCGGCAGGATATTGCCATGCTTGTCTCCAAGGCCGTCTGCTCCGCCCGGGAACACCGCGATCACCCCGAGCTCGTCAAATAGCGCGGTCTCCATCGCCTGCTGGACGCCAGTACCCTCGTATGCCTGCATGAAGTCACGGATCTGTTCCAGGCCGTTCCGCTGCCCGTCCGAGATGTCTCCCGTGATCTCGAAATCGTCTGCACCTGGTGCATAGTTGACCACACCCTGTTCTTCGGCGTTTTTCAACGCTTTCTCGGCGTGCGCACTGCACGGTACAATAGTGAGATGTTCATAGTCTGGGTCGCTTGTGATGTCGTCGTAGTTCGCCTGCGCCTTCTCAGTGTCCATCTTGTTGGCGGCGATGATCATCGGCTTCGTCGTCTTGCGGATGGTACGGGCCAATGCTTCCCGATCACTTTCGTCCCAATCATCAGGGTCGACGCCGATATCCAGTGACAGGATCTTCTGCTTGATCTCGTTCTTGTCCGTCTGGAACGCGCTCATCTGTTCGGCCAGCTCCTCTTCGATCTTGACGTCGTGCTGCTGGCGCTTGTTCTGGAACCGGTCGATCCCTTTCTCCAAAATCTCCAGGTACCACATATCCAGCTCGTGCTCCAGGAAGTCGATATCATCGCGCGGATCGTGGCCTTCTGTGGGTTCACCCTCGATATCGGTTTCACCAGAGAAGTCCACGATATGGATGAGAACGTCCGCCTCGTTCAGGTCGGTGAGAAACTGGTTCCCCAGCCCTTTGCCCTCATGCGCGCCCGGGATCAGTCCGGCCACATCCACGAGCTGGACCGGGACGTACCGCGTCCCATCGATGCAGAACCCGGTGCGTGGATCACACGTCTCATCGAAGTCCGGTGCGGCACACTGGACGCGGACGTATGCTTCGCCCACGTTCGGGTCAATCGTGGTGAACGGGTAGTCCGCCTCGTTGATCTCGTCCATGGTCGCCGCGTTGAAGAACGTGGACTTCCCCACGCTCGGCTTCCCGACCAGCCCGATCTTGTATGGCATACATACCGGTTCCCAGAGAACTTTAAGAAAGGTGCGTGCCGCATCCGACCAGTCCATAGTACCAGGAACGGTATCGGGGGGACACACCCGCCAATAATCGATATTTTTAAAACCCTCCAAGAACAGAATGTAGGGCATGAGGAACCTCTTGATTCTGGTGATCGCAGTTTTTCTCGTTGTACCCCTCGTCAGTGCAGAGTATACTGAAACGTGGGAGGTCGAGACGACGAGTATCACCGTCGGAGAACCCCGGACCAGTGGCGTGCCGTGGACCGCCGAACTCGTCTGGGTGAATCAGACCACCCAGAGTCTGCAGGGCGATCACGTCGGGGAGCCAGCATTTTCCAGGGACGGCGACCAGTACGTGGTAAAATTCAACGGTACGATACTTGCTGATTCTCCTTGTCAGGGCATCGAACCCTGGGTACGTGGCGAAGACGGAGAGTACGTGTACCGCATCGAGAACACGGAGGCGGTCGGCGACTGTCCAGAAGCGACAACCCTCGTCCAATACGAGGCAATGTTCCACGTGGACGAACCGTTTACAATCAATATACTCCACGAGAACACATTGATGGATCGTATGGAGCATCCGGCAACAGAACACGTAGACGAGGAACCCACTGACACCGTTTCTGAGGACACAGGTGGAGAGACACAAAACACCAACGATGCCGACCTCGTCGATCCGTCCGATGTCGAGTACGACGACGAGCAGATCCGGGACCGATCCATGTTCAACAATTTCGTGGACTGGCTGCGAGACCTGCTATAACCTATCTGTCCTATTCTTCTGACATACGCATCCTGCCGTACCTATCTACCCTGTCAGTCAGTTGATCCAGTTCATAACGGCATGTATTTTAAAATATGGATGGGCTGTATCAAGTGATGCGACAGACCAAGATCGTTGCCACGGTCGGACCGGCCAGCGAATCACCGGAGACACTCGGAGAACTGATCGATACCGGTGTGAACGTGGTACGACAGAACTTTTCTCACGGTACACAGGACGAACACAAAGAAGTTCTGGAAACAGTACACATCATGTCCGAGCAGGTCGCCGTCACGATGGATACGCAGGGCCCAGACATCCGACTGCGCACAGTGGAGGATGACACTGTGCTGGAACAGGACAGTACTGTAGAGATCGTGACAGACGATATCACCGGAGACGCGGAGCGGCTTGCCACCCAGTACGAGCCATTCGTCGCGGAAGCCGAAGAAGGTGATCACATCGTCGTCGCGGACGGGGATATAGAACTCCGGGTCGACGAGAAGCAGGAGGACCGACTGGTCTGTACCGTCCTGTACGGTGGAGAAGTCATCTCCCACCAGTCCCTTGCCATTCCGGAACGAGATGTCGGCCCGAAAGGGTTGACGGAGAAGGACCGGGAAGATATCCGGTTCGGTGCAGAGGCCGGGTTCGACCTTGTAGCAGTATCCTTCGTGAAGCGGCCGGAAGATGTGGAAGCCGTCAGGAAGATCCTGGACGAGGAAGACTCAGACATGGGGATCATCGCAAAGATCGAGCAGATCACGGCTGTCGACAATATCAATGAGATCATTGATGTGGCCGATGGGATTATGGTTGCCCGCGGCGACCTGGGCGTGGAACTGCCGGCTGCCGAGGTACCGATCCAGCAGAAAGAGATCATCCGGAAATGTAATGAGACGGCCACACCGGTCATCACGGCAACACAGATGATGAGTTCGATGACAGAGCATCCACGGGCGACCCGGGCCGAAGTCTCGGACGTGGCGAACGCGGTGATGGACGGGACGGACGCAGTCATGCTGTCCGAGGAGACCGCGATCGGTGACTACCCAGTGACCACGGTAGAGGTCATGTCCCAGATTATTGAACGGGCCGAACAGCACATATCCGACGAGGTCCATCACACGGTACGGACGAAAAGTGTGAACACAGAGGACGTGATCTCGAAGGCAGTGTGGCAGGCATCCCGGGACATTGATGCCCGGTACCTTGTTGCGCACACCACCTCCGGGTACACCGCACGGCACATCGCCAAGTACCGGCCGGACACAGATATCATCGCGTTCACCGATTCACGGGCCGTTCAGCGGCAGCTCAGCCTGGTCTGGGGCGTGGACGCGTATTACATGGCGTTCCATGAGTACGTGGGCGATATGATCCATGATTCGGTCGCCGCACTGGCGGATAACAACATGGTGGGGGACGACGACACGTTGATCCTGACCGCAGGCGTCCCGACCGGCCAGTCCGGCACCACCAACATGCTGGAGATCCGGACGGTTGAAGAGATACTGGAATCCTGAGAGCGCATATCTGGTTGTAGTGCACTGTTACCGGTACACCGCTGTATTCTATGAGAACAGTGATGCGGCCGCCTGGGCCAGTCTCGTCGTGTATGTCTTGGTCAGGTATCCACTCTTCCTGACGGCTCCTTTCGAGTAATCCATTACACTGGAACGGATCGGCTTTCGTTTGCCGTGGATGTTGGTGGAGCCGTTGCGGATCGCCTGCAGGACGATGTCACGGTCAATGGTCTCCGGCGACACCTCGCCCACGTCCACCTCTGCCGGATCGATCTCAATCTCTGTATAGGCCCTGCCGACCAGGGTCATCGAGTGTGCGTCACTGGACCCGATCTGAGGGTATCCACGGTTCTTCGCAAACGTCATTGCACGCCGGTTCCGGTACCCGGTGAACAGCCACGAGTTATAGACCTCGATAGCGTCACCGTCCGTGATATGTTTCTTCCGGGCCCCATGCCGTGTGAACTGAAACGGATGTGCAACGATGGCAACCCCGCCGAGTTCCCGAATCTCCTGTACGGTCTCTCCCAGCGGCGCACCGACAGCCGGCATCTCTTCGACACCGATTGCAAGCACATGACCATGTCGCGAGGACACCTCCACGCCAGGGATACCGATCAATCCGTACTCCGGTGCCATCTTGGCCGCCTTCAGCGACTCCTCAATCGTATCATGATCAGTAATAACGATCCCATCCAGCCCGATATCCGCAGCCTGCTCCAGCAACATATCAACCGGATCATACGCATCGTACGACCCGTCAGAATGGACGTGTGGATCAATCTTGATCGTAACTGTACTGTCCGTACTCCCCTCCTCATATCCATCGAACACATCTGCCGGAACCGACATGGATACACAGTGCCCATCACACATTAAAAAAATAGTGGAACACACCTGTTAGACGGAACAGCATACTGGAAGCCCTTCGCATTCCCCAGTTCAAGCAAAAAGAGTGGCGGGACGCAAGCGAGTCCGCGTCCGCTCAAGGGGTAGGGATCATCAGAGCAGTCCTCGTAGAATACGGGAAGGCCTGCAATGCCGCGCCAGTCCTACATGATACCCTCAGTCGGGCCGCCTGTATCCAACCCCATCAGCTTCTGCTGAAGCTTGATATCGTCCACGCTACGATCCAGTTCTTCCGCCAGTTCCTCAGCAGACGCGTCCCGGTGGGTGAGAAGCAAGCGTTTCTCCCAGTCCGAAAACTGGGGCCGACCAGATTCACGCAGCTGCTCATGGAACTCGGATGTACCGGCAAGAAAGTCCTTCAGATTGTTGTTATCCATGTGTTCGCGCTTGCGTGCAAGGAACTCTGCCTCGCTCCGGACGCGTTCCACATCCTGTTCCGGTGCAGCACTGCCACTGCCATCGGCGTCTGCCGTATCTGCGAGCTGTTCGTCAGCGATGCGACGCTTCCGGTCGTTATCGCTCTCCAGTGGCTCCTGACGGACCTGCTCCATCGGATCAGCAGCATCGGTGCCACTGTCATCCTGCTCGTGGAGCAGTTCTTTTGCCTTGTCGACAAGATAGTCCTCGTACGCGTCCCGGTCCTTGACCATACAAACGCATTGCGGATGAAGATTGAAATAGGTGGCGCGGATTTCCGGTCAGCGAAGATCATCCTGCTGCGGGAACGCATCCTTCCCGATTGTATACGTATCATCCCGGTCGTGGCGGACGATGACCTCGTTCTCCTTGTAGAGCGATGGTGACGTATGGAGTGACCCGACAATACGGTGGATCGGCACCTCTCGTTTCAGCACGACACCACCCGGCGCAAGCTGCTCGGCGTACTCCCGGTCCGGCGTCCACGACTCCAGCAACTTGTGTGGGACCATGAGCTGATCACCAAGCGCGTACCCGCCACCAGTCCGTCCCGAAGCACCAACAGTACTGGACGCTGTAATGGTATCGAGTCGACGCCCGGGTTTGATACCGCGGTAGACCTCGACAACCGGCTGTTCCTCTTCGTCCTGAAGCACTTGCTGTGTGTAGTCGATAAACTGTTCCACTGCCTCTATTTCCTGTTCATCGACATATGTTGCCAGCAATTCTTCCTGCGGAACGGCCTGACGACCGCCGTCCCGTGCAGCCAGCTGCCACAGCGGCGCAGTGTCATTGTTATACGGCGATTCCGTCCATCCGCCGTCATCTCCGAGAATGGCTTCTACGGTGTCTGCTGTCTCCTGTCCGTACTCTTCAGCGAACTGTGCGAAGTATGCGTCCACGTCGCGCTGCTCCATAGCAATCTGGCGGCCACCATCAGACCGTATCTCACTATCCTGACCGCTATACATGTCCCGGAGACGTTCTACGTTCTCCTCAAACCCCTCGTAATCGCTGTTGCTGGGTGAATCCTCCCCGTACGACCCCCACTGCTCCATAGTTGTTACTTGTAGATAGCAATATAAAAAACTTGTGGTGGTGAAGCAGTAGGTTCACGACCCCAGTTGCCAGTAATATGCCAGAAGAACAGTCATATAAGCTCTATCGCTGTCTGTTTCTGGAGATTACTGCGCCGCCTGAATAGAGTGGAACTTGCGGAACTACTGGAAAGGTCACGTCCCAGTATATAAGGCGGGTGTGGGAACACTTCCTGTACAATGTACTGCGAAGATTGTGGTTCAACCGTACCCCTCAGTATCGCGGAATACGTGGACAGGAAGGAAAAACTGGGTGTGGTGCTCTGCAACGGCTGCCGAAACGGGGAAGCACCGGTAGAGCATCACACTGTTTCCACGCCCCTCCCCTGAGACACGTATTCCCACCATCCTTTTTTTGTTTTCCAGACCCTGATTACGGACAGGACGGATACAGCCATCCCTGTAACCAGCGAACGCTGTTTGTTTAAATGTCGGACACCAATACCACTGTACCGCATAGCATATACGACGGCAAGGGAAAACAATGATGATAACGGACAAGCGCGTGCTGCAGGACGAATTCATCCCGAAGGAGGTCGTGCACCGGGATGCGGAGATTCAGCAGCTGGCGGATAACCTGGAGCCACTGATTGATGGCGACCAGGCGGAGAACATGCTGGTGTACGGACCGCCCGGCACCGGGAAGACCTGTGTCACGCAGTACGCACTGGATGAACTTGAAGCAGAGGTCGCGGACGCGACCCACCACTACATCAACTGCTGGGAGAACTACAACCGGTTCAGCGTCCTGTACGAGGCACTGGATGGACTGGGGCGGACGCTGGACGTGCACCGGCAATCCACACCGACCGATGAACTGATGAGCCGTCTCAAGTCCTACGATGAACGGCCGTACATCTTGATTCTGGATGAGGTGGACCAGGTGGAGGATACGCGCGTCCTGTACGACCTGTACGCACTGCCGCACGTGGCGATGATCATGATCGCGAACCGGGAGGAAGACGTGTTCTACCGGATGGATGATCGAATCCGCAGCCGGCTCATCAACTGTGACCGCATCCAGTTCCGGGCGTACGGCCTCAACCAACTGACCGACATCCTTGCGGACCGCGCGGAATGGGGGCTGCACCCGGACACGATCAGCCGCGACCAGCTGGAATACATCGCGGACGTGGCAGCCGGTGATGCCCGGATCGCGATCGGTATCCTGCGGAACGCGGCCCGCCACGCCGCTGATGAAGGAACGGACCATATCACGGAGGACATCGTTGACGCGGTGGTGCCGAAGACGCAGCAGGAGACCCGACAGAAGGACCTTGATGCGCTCAACGACCACCAGCAGGTGCTGTACGACATCATCGCCGACACCGATGCCATCCAGCCACGGGACCTGTACGACGCGTACGAGGAGCAGGTGGAGGAACCACGATCCGAGCGCATGCTCCGCAAATACCTGAACAAGATGGAGCACTACAACCTCATCGAATCCGAGGGCGAAGGCCGGTGGCGACAGTACCAGCTCGATGACGGCACAGCGTAGAACCGGTCACAGCAGAGAATCCTGAAGCAAATGGTTCACAGCCAGCTATCCTGTCGTCACTTCCAGATACTAATATAAGTATTGGCATGTGTTTTTAAACCGAACAGCTGTGTCAACCGACAAGTCCTGCCCCAACGATACCATACCACATCCGTACGGACGCCCAGGGGATGCATCAGCTGATAGACAGCTTGATGATACGTTTGCCTCTGACATACCGGATGATGTGTACCGCGTTCTCGATGCCGATGGACAGGTCCTTCCCCGTGCCGAGGTCCCTGATGACCTTTCCGAGGATGAGCTACTGGGGCTGTATG
>CAZCWR010000005.1:10156-23150 GCA_964502455.1 uncultured archaeon
GGGCGCGGAAGACCGATGAGAAACTGCGTTCGATGGTTAAAAAGGGCGATATCTCGACGTATGCACCAGTCTTCGGCCAGGAAAGTCAGATCAGTAGCCTGTACGGGATAGACCCAGCGGACATGGTCTTTCCCACGTACCGCGACAATGCCAGTATGCAGCAGCGACTTGGTATGGGGAACCTGTTGACCGAGCTCCATGGTCGTGCTGAAGGGAACACCAGCGAAGACGCCAACATGGCACCGACCTCCATCTCTATCGCCAGCCATCTTCCACAAGCCGTAGGCTGGTCCCAGGGGGCGAAACTGGATGGCGAGGACCAGATCACGCTCGCCTATTTCGGGGACGGTGCCACCAGCGAGGGCGACTTCCACGAAGGATTGAACTTCGCTGGCGTGTACGATACGCCGACCGTATTCCTGTGCCAGAACAACCAGTACGCGATATCCACCCCGGTCGAACAGCAGACCGCGGCCAGTACAATGGCACAGAAAGCGACCGCATACGGGTTCGAAGGTATCCGTGTAGATGGGATGGACCCGCTCGCCATGTACGATGTGACCCGTGCAACAGCAGAGAAGGCACGGTCACCAGACGACAGCGAGACTACTACGATCACAGATCATTTGCCGATTGATCCAGATACCGATCACGAATTTATCCACAACCAGGGCGTGGCGGCGCAACCAACATTGATCGAGGCCGTGATGTACAGATTCGGAAAGCACACGATGTCAGACGACCCGTCACGGTACCGATCAGACGATGAGGTAGAAGTATGGCAGAAGTACGACCCGATTCCACGGCTGGAGCAGTATTTACGCAACGAGGGACTGCTTGACGATACGAAGATCGAAGCTATCGAGGAACAGATCGACCAGGAACTTGCGGAGGCGAAGAATGCAGTAGACGACCTGCCTGACGCCGATCCACTAGACATGTTCCGATACGTGTACGACGAGATGACGCCACGGCTCGAAGATCAGGCCCGGCAACTCCAGGACTACATGGACAGATTCGATGATGACGACTTCCGTATGTAACGCATTTATTCTGGTAACCGGTACGTTCCGTCATCCTGTTCGATCATGTCCTCATCCAGCAGTTCGTCGATGAGTTCGTCCAGGTCGTACTTGTCCGGCAGCTCCAGTTCCGTTTCGAGTGTGTCTCGTGTCATCGATCCATGCTCCATCAACAGTTTGAGCACCTTGGACCGATAGAAGCGCCACGAGCCTTTGAACGTGGACTGGGTCTGGACCTCCGGCGTCTCAAAGTCCTGTTTCTGCCACGCAGTACAGGCTGGGCGCCACGGGCATTCCCGGCAGCGCGGCGTACCCTCCACGCAGACCTCGGCACCGAGCTCCATGATCGCATTGTTCCAGCGCCGGGACTTGTCCGGCGGAAAAATAGATTTATGGTATGTTTCGAGTTCGGCATCCGTCATCTGTCCGTGGAACCGGTACAGGACGCGGCGGACGTTCGTATCGAAGACCGGGCCGCCGCTGTTGAAGGCGAACGATGCCACGGCATTTGCGGTGTATGGGCCGACACCCGGCAGTTCCTGCAGTTCCTGTGGGTTGCGTGGGAACCGACCGTCGTACTCGTCCATCACTTTTTCCGCGGCCTGCTTCAGGTATTTTGCGCGGCGGTTATACCCGAGGCCACTCCACAGTTCCAGAACGTCCGACAGCGGTGCCTCCGCAAGATCCTCCATCGTGGGGAACTGCTCCAGAAAGTCATGATATTTGGGAATGACGCGGGAGACCTGCGTCTGCTGGAGCATGACCTCAGACACGAGGATACAATACGGGTCGTCCGTGTTGCGCCATGGCAGGTCGCGCCTGTTTTCCGCGTACCAGTCGAGGAGCGCGTCCTGGAGTTCTTCCGTGGACATGTCCTCAGAACTGAAGTCCATGAATACAGTCTAGAGTCGATTCTTTAAAGACCGGAACATGTGCGTCCATCGATCACGGTCGTACAGGTAGGTCACGGTACAGAACGATATCACGCCGGCCACGAGGAAGGCGCTGTTTACGGTAGTATTCCGGGCGTACACCAGTTCGAACGTGTGGTGGAACCCGGAAAGTGGTGCAAGTGGTGTAAGCCCCATCGGCGTGATGATGTCTCCGGCGAGATGAGCGAGAACGGCAAGTGCCCCGTAGCCGAACAGCACAGGTTCAAAACGGAATCCGTTCCGCTGGATGAGCGAGATACCATACGCAGCAAGTAGACCGGCCAGCAGTGCAAGCCATATCGTGTGTGACACTCCGCGATGTGGGATCATCTCGATCTTTTTGTCCCAGTCGGGCGCCCGGGCAAACAGCAGAAATACTGCCAGACCGACCAACGGATATACGTCACGGCCGTACCGCCGCAGCATCACCCGGTACAGGCTGTACACGAACAGTGCGATTCCGGCGTGGCCGAGCGGAGACATAGTCCATGATCTGGACCACCGGTTATTATACTTTACTGTATCTCCCGTTCTGTAATGTCGTAGCCACTCCGGATGTAGCGTTATATATTGCTGGATACGGCGGCCATGTGTTTTCCTGGAATGATGATTTAGTCGAGCAGGTCATGGAACCAGTATCTCGTCCATGCTCGATAGAACCAGTTCAATGCTGTCCCGGTCTGTTCATCCCGCCCCTGGTTTTAAATGACGGTGTACAATGGCACCGGCAGGGGAACACTGCATGGACTATGATCGGTTCATTTTCGTCGTCACACAGCGACTGGATCTAGCTGCAGAGAGTGACGGCGCCCGTGTAACCCGTTCCGTCCTCGAAACGTTCGCGGAGCGGCTGCCAACGGGAGAGACAGCAGATCTTGCATCGTCCCTCCCCCAGGAGATCGACCGGTATATGACGGCGGCCGATTCGGGGCAGACGTTCTCACTCCGTGAATTCGTCGACCGCATACGGGCACGGAGCAAGGTATCAGAAGAAGACGCGGTACTCCAGGCAAACATCGTGATCTATACGGTGAGCGAAACCGTGCTCCCAGACGAACTGCGGAACGCCCGAATACAACTTCCAGACGAGTTCGATGTCCTGTTCCAGCTTGTGGACCGTAGGCGGAATCCACCATCCAGTTCCGAATAACCTTACTGATCGTCCTAGTCCTGGTTCTGGTCCTGGTCCTCAAGGTATTCTGATAGCTGGTTCAGTGCATCCTCCATTGTATCGCTCGCCGGGAACAGGTTCAGACTGCCAAGTCCCAGTGGGAGACGGATGGACAGGTACGCGTTCCCGTTCTTGTCCGTGTGCAGCCATGCAGCAGCACCTTCGCTGTTGTTCTCTAGCACCGGCCGTTTATGTTCGCGTTCCTCCTCGCCCTCCTCGGACGAACCATCGAAGATCTTTTTCCCATCTGCCATATCACCACATTACCACACACAGCATTTAAGCGTTCGCCATGATTCGGCCGGCACAGTTCCTGGTACCGCTCACACCGCCGCCTTCAGCCGACGATCATGTCTGCATCAATCCGATACACCCGGTCGTCCCCGGCATACGGTCGTCCCCGGCCATCCGTGTTGCTCGTGGACACGTAGAGATCTCCCTCCGGTCCACGCGTTACGGCCCGGATCCGTCCAAAGACACCTTCAAACACCTGATCAAACGACCTTACACGGCCCTCCTGGATGTCCGCCACGTACAGGGATTCGCCCCACAACCCGGCAAATACGAGGTATCCATCGACATAGGTCATGCCTGCCGGTGCCCACGTGTCCTGACCGGACTGGAGTACCGGTGATGCCAGCCCCTGTGCTGTCTCACTGCCTTCTATCAGTGGCCACCCGTAGTTCTGTCCGGCCTGGATCAGGTTCAACTCGTCACGACCGGTCTCGCCGTGTTCGGTCGCCCACAGGTTGCCAGCAGCATCCCATGCAAGGCCCTGCGGGTTGCGGTGACCGTACGAATATACTTCGTTACCGAACGGATTGTCTGGCGGGATGTCACCGTCCGGCTCCAGTCGCAGGATCTTCCCGGAAAGCGCGTTCGGAGCCTGTGCCCACTGTTTTTCACCTGCATCCCCCGTCGTGATATACAGGTCGCCGTCCGGCCCGAATGCAATCCGACCACCATCGTGGTACTGTGCACCGGGGATGCCATCAATGATCGTTTCCGGATTCGATAGTGCCCGATCATCACCGAGCCGGTACCGGACCACCCGGTTGGTCAGGCTGTCCCCGGTTTCCGTCGTCATGTACAGGTAGATCTGCCGGTTCTCCGCAAAGTCCGGGTGAAGCGCCATACCGAGCAGTCCTCCCTCACCAGTGTGCTCTACACCCGCGATCCGGTACGCTTCTCCGTCCTCAATCCACTGCAGCGTCCCGGTCCGTTCCGTGACCAGTAGCTCGCCGTCCGGCAGGATAGCGATCTCCCAGGGGATATCCAGATCGTCCGCCACGACTGACACGTTCCCGGGAACGTCCGGTTCCGGCGCCAGTATATCACCGGCGAAGACTGCCACAAAGATGACCGTAAGCAGTACTGCAAGGACGAGTGCAATCCAGGACGTACGTCGCATAGATGGGGAAAAACCTCGTTAGAGTATTAGGGGGCTGAATCAGGGATTTCTATCGGTCTATTTAAAGCAGGGGTATGGTCTCACTGGCTGGAATGACTGGAAAAGAAGGGGGGACGAAAGGAGGGGGGACAACCCCCTCCCGAGAAAAAAGCATGTTATACGGTAGCTGTGCGTGCCTCTGGACGGGTGACACGCCGCAGTACGCTGTACTTACAGCTTTCACAGAGGAAGGTCCCTTCATCCTCCCGGTGTTTCAGATAATCGACAAGGTCTATCTCGATAGGCGAGCCGCAGTCATCACATCCAACTTCTATCATCGTATACACTCATTCCGCTCCGCCATTTATATACCGGGTCGTGGCAGTTCCAGCAGTTCCGTCAGTTCCACGACTGTTGTGTACAGTTTTCTCTATCAAGACTGGCTGGAGAAACGTAAATCAGACGGTTTTAGAACTCGTACATGTCCTCGAGTTCCTCAAACGTGTCGGGAAGCCCGTGCCACTCCTCTGGATTTATTCCGTAGGTATCAACGCTCATGTCGCCCTCGTGGTTGTTGATTGCCTCAATCAGGTGTGATTCGGACTCATAGTCATGCCCTTCACGGAATAATTCACCGTCAACGTAGAGCCCGCACCAGTCTGGTTCAACAGATACTTTCTGCAAATAGTGTTCAGTCATGCTGCAAAATTAATGTGCCAGCATCAAGTTATAAATGTATTTATAAATGTATTCGGCTGTACGTACGAGGACAGCAGAATCTAACGTACCCTCCACTAAAATTACGGTAAAAACGACTATCTGGTATCTATTACTGCGTTGTTTTTAAAGTTTGGACAATATCTGGAGACCGGGGGTTACAAAATGATTGCCCGCCAATACTGAATAGACTGTGAAGACCAATGATGGATGAACCTGAGACCGACGAGGATATGACGTTTGAAGATCTTGGTGTTGCCTCCGAGCTTATCGCATTGTTAAACGAAGATGGTATTACGCACCCGACCAAGGTGCAGGAAGAGACCATCCCACCAGTGATGGCAGGCGAGGACGTTCTGGCCGAGTCGGAAACCGGGTCCGGGAAGACACTGTGTTTTGCGTTGCCGATTCTCCAGAACGTGGAAGATAACAATGAGACGCAAGCGCTTGTGCTGTCGCCGACGCGTGAACTGGCGAAGCAGAACGCGAAGGAGTTCAAGAAGTTTGCGCCCGACCACGTCGGTGTCGTAACCATCTACGGCGGCGTATCGTACGGTCCACAGATCAAGGGCGCGAAGACCGCGAACATCGTGGTGGGGACGCCCGGTCGTGTGCTGGACCTGCTGAAACAGGAAGAACTTGACGTGAGTGGTATCGACTACTTTGTGTTGGATGAGGCAGACCGGATGCTGGATATGGGGTTCCGTGACGAGCTGGAAGGTATCATGGATTTCTGTCCACCGGACCGTCAGGACCTGTGGTTCTCCGCGACCATCCCCCGGAAACTGCGGGACATGGTGGAAAAATACCAGCTTGACCCAATCGTAAAGAAGATCAAACGCACCAAGCACACACGCAACCTTGCGGAGAAGTATGTGGATGTGAAGCCGAACCGGAAGCTCTCCATGCTGTATACACTTCTCAAGGACCGGGACCGGGACCTGAGCCTGGTGTTCTGCAAGACGAAGAACACGACACGGTTCGTGGCCAAGGTGCTGCGGGCGAACGACATTGACGCACAGGAACTGAACGGGGACATGTCTCAGCACCAGCGCGAAGAGATGATCCAGAAGTTCAAGGATAAGAACGTGAACGTGGTCGTGGCCACCGATGTGGCGGCGCGTGGCCTGCACATCGACGACATCACCCACGTCTTCAACTACGATGTGCCAGATACCGTGGACACGTACACGCACCGCATCGGCCGTGCCGGTCGGCAGGGTGCCGAAGGTGAAGCGATTACACTGCTGGAGAAGGACCAGCACCACCTGTTCCGGAAAATCACAAGAGTGCGGAGGGATATCGAGAAGATGGACCGGGACAGCATGGAGCTGAAAGATATCCATATCCCGAACTGATATACGCTGCGGTTAGACCGGGGAGGAAAAGATGAAACAGTGGGCGGGCAGGTGTGCTGCCCGGCACGTACCTGTTTTTGGTTTTTATCTGCTGATATTGCCGCTGCCGTCCCAGGGCGGGCTATTGCACGGACTGTCAACGCCAATGACGCAGACACCGACATCGGCTTCGTCATCGTTGTTCCCGTCGTCCGGGTTGTCGGGTACCGGTCCTGGTTCCGGGTCGGGTGCTGGTGGCTGGGGTGCAGGGTCAGCGATCGGTGCGTCCGGATTGTCTATGGTATTCCATGGTGGACTGTTGCATGGGCTGTCGACACCGATCACACAGATACCGACGTCCGCTTCGTCATCGTTTCCTGGGGTATCCGGTATTTCAGCTGCAAACGGATCCCAGTCTCCCTGGAAGGCGGGTTGTGTGAACGCTGTGTCTGTGTCGGAATAGGTGTGTGACGCACCTGCTGGCGCTGCAATGATCATCAGTCCGGTGATCACCCCGAGAACAGCGATTATCTTGTTTCGTATCATCGGTCATCTGGTGTTCTGTACGAGACGTTTTTCAACTCCGGTGTACCTACCATCTGTGATACCTTGTCATCAGTATTCATGACCTAACCAGTGATGTAAGTTGTATCAGGACTACTGATCGTAACAGCCGGACCCGTTGTTCCCGTACCGGTACTCACTTGCACGGATGTGCTACCGGACGCGTCCAGGAACTGTTACTGAACGCGTACGTCATCGAGATACGTTCATCTTTACTGTATCCTCGAACAGTATGAGGAGTTTGCAGGTTGAGACTGTGATGGATGTACCGTATCCTGGTATCGTTCTGGCACAGGCATTCAGGTGCGGTACACCGTGGTATATATCTGGTTGTGCAATCACGTGCGAAAAGACCGGTGAACGTAAAACTTCTTGTGGACACGGTGTACGAAAATTTAGTTCCCCTTTAACAACTTCGTCGGTCGTTGGACGAGGTAGTCATGAAAACCAAACTCATTACACTGGCGGCAGTTACTGCCCTTGTCTTTGGTATGATGGTTGCTCCTGCATCAGCGCAGCTGTTCAGCTTTGCGAATACGGATCAGGACGGTGACCAGGACAGCGACCAGGACATTGACCAGGACAACGACCAGGACAACGATCAGACTGCTACAAACACGGCAAGCGGTAGCGGCTTCATTAACCTCGCCGCATCCAACCAGGACAACGACCAGGACAACGACCAGAAGGCCAAACAGGACAACGACCAGGACATGGATCAGCTCGCTGACACCCGCTCACTCGGCGGCGGTCTGCTGAGCTTTGCGAATACGGATCAGGACGGTGACCAGGACAACGACCAGGACATTGACCAGGACAACGACCAGGACAACGACCAGCGAGCCCGTAACAGGGCAAGCGGTAGCGGCTTCATTAACCTCGCCGCATCCAACCAGGACAACGACCAGGACAACGACCAGAAGGCCAAACAGGACAACGACCAGGACCTGTTCCAGGACGCCTTTACCTTCGCCAGCTAAAATACAGGTGATGTCCGTCCCTATCCTATTCCCTTCTTTTTTCCTTTTTTCTTATCCGCTGCTCTATCTGACCTCCTATTTGGACATCCAGTCCAGTGTACTGGAACGTTTCCTATCAGGAAGAGAGGATTATGACGGTATCACGATCTGTGACCGTTGTACTGTTGTACTCGAACCCTATTTACCGTACAGCCTCCGTGTATCACATAGTTCCTCATGTTCTCGCGTCTATCGGCCGTGTACGTAACAACTTGTCCGTTTCCGTGTGGTGCAAATAGGATATCTGTTTAAACAACTCGTCAGCGTCCAGTGCTGGTAGTCATGAAACCACAACTCATAACCATTTTGGCAATTGCAGTACTCTTCGGCCTGCTGCTCGTTCCCGGAACGGCACAGGCCAATATGACGGACACGGTACAGGACAGTGACAAGACCGGTGAACAGGATGCCGGAACAGTGTCCGACGGCGATGACGGGAGGTTCCTCACGCTCGCCACCAGTAACCAGCAAAGTGATCAAACGACGTACCAGTCCGCAAACGTCAATGCTGACGGCGGTCATACTGATACCGTACAGGACAGTGACCAGTCCAGCCAGCAAACAGCTGACAATATAGCAGAAAGCGGCGATGACAGCTTCATCACAATCGCTGCCTCGAATCAACAAAATACTCAGTACAACCGACAGGATACAGATACGGGAACAGCCGATGACACTATATCAGGTAGTTCCAGTACCGTACAGGACAGTACACAGACCGGTGTGCAGGATGCCTCGAACACGGCGAAAAGCGGAGACAACAGTTTCATCACCATCGCCGCCTCCAACCAGGACAACGACCAGTTGAACCAACAGGCGGCAGACACCACAACCGGCGCTAACACAGGAAACAGCGCGACCACGACCGGTCAGAGCAGTGACCAGACCGGATACCAGGCCACCGACAATACCGCGTCCAGTGGCGATGACAGCTTCATCACCATCGCCGCATCCAACCAGGACAGTGATCAGGGCAGCATCCAGTACGGTGGTACACAGACTGGTCGCATGTTTGGTGACGGCTGGTTGAATAGTGCGTCCACGGACCAGGATAGCACCCAGACCGGTGTACAGACCGCGGATAACACAGCGGAAAGCGGAGACAACAGTGCGATCACGCTTGCCGGAAGCGAACAGGACTCCACCCAGGACAGTGTTCAGGCCGCAGATACAGTCGCTGGCGGATCAGCAAACACGGCACAGGACAACCAGCAGATTGGACACCAGGATACGGAGAACGCTGCGGACAGCGGATCCGGGAATGCTCTAACAGGGGCTGCCAGCCAGCAGCGCAGTGATCAGTCCAGTACGCAGGCGACTGACACCTTCAGCAAGTCGTTCCTGTTTGGAAGCAGCTGGCCGTACTGATATGGGCTGTTGTATGCCCTTTTTCTTTTTTCTTTTCAATGGCAGGCGCGATACCATTCCAGTACTAGGTGTTATGATACCGGTATAGCTGTTCAGTACCGGTGGAAGGGTGCTTGTAGTTTAAGGAAGTGTGCAAAGTGACACCAGTAGCATGAGTCGGGATGACGAAGACGTACCGTCGTGGCGTGACCTGTATGCTGACAAACTTCCATCCGATCTCGTGTATGAAGAAGGGATTCATCTTGGTGACATCGTGTTCACCCGGTTCATGGCAGCGCAGGAACTGCAACGGGATATTGCCTGGGAGCAGGATCTTGATGCTACAGGAGAGATGATTGATGCATCAACCTATCTTGCCACCCAGTTGCATTATATGAATCTTTCACATCTCATCCTGTACGGGAGAATCCTGACGTTTGAAACCGTCGGACGGACGTTTGACGCACAGAAACTGGTTTCCCTTCTCACAACGTATCGGATAGAATGTATCGAGGCATGGGGGCGTTACCTGGGAAAAACGGCAGCTGGCGTGAACGTGAACCATTCGATGCACAACTATTACCGGGAACTGTTCGCCGAAGACACGGCACTTGACGTGATCGTGGGCACGGAACTTCTCAGTGCGTTCACCTACGGACTTTACGAGGCCCTGGACGGGACCGGCGACTCCCTGTTCCAGCAAATCGTTTCACAGCTTGCAGATCGGCGAGAAGACGAATTAACGGACGTACAGGAGTATCTCTCCTCAGAAATCGCACAACTTGACGATACCCAACTGCGGAAACTTTCAACAACAGTACACATCTACCTTCAACACCTGCGACCTGTAATCCTGTCCTCCCAGGAGTCTATGGAAACCTTGAATGTGGGAACGTCACAGGAACATATCAACAGTGCCCTGAAGCAGTTTCACGACGACCTGGGACTCGCCGTGTCAGACACGTTTCGGAACAACGAATCGTGGTACTAGTTCGGCACAGGCCCATGATCGTAGAAGGGTTTCGGCACTTAAATCTGGTGGGAACATATACGCGGTAGAGGTGACCGCTCCTAGATGTGCTACGACACACACCGCGACACGGAAAAAGAAAAAGAGGATGAACGACCTGAACACGACCGTGATGACATCGAGGTCAAGGACCTGACCGACGACCGCAACGAACTCATCCATCTCATGCAGGAAAGTGGTTTGATCATGGTCAAGCGGAAGCAAACGGATCAGAACCGACAACAGACCTCGTAATTGCACCATTGACTCCTGGTCTGGTCCACAGACACGTCATCCCTCCTACTTTTCCCTCTCTTCTTTTCTCTTTCCCCTTCCTGTGTACTATCGCCGGCCCGGGGCCAACCACCAGATAGAAATAGGAGTCTCGGCCATCACACCATATGCAGCGGGAGACACTGTTCCTTTTCGGGGCACTTGGCGGGATGACTGTATCGCTGTTGGTTATCTGGCCGTTCCTCGATGCGATCGCATGGGCCGTATTCACCGCGTACTTCCTGCGGCATGTTGCCGAGCATCTGACCCAGCACATAGACAACGACCGGATTGCGACGGCGGTCCCGCTGTTACTGCTCACTGCCGTTATCGGTGGGACAGTGTATTTCATAGTCAGTGCCATCCCAGTCGCGGCGATCGTCACACAGCAGGTGTTCTCTGCAGTCACGGGCGGTGTGGACGTGTTTGCCGAGGAACTTGGTCTTGCCCCGGATACCGTTGACGCGCTGAACGAGGTCCTGATAATGATCCTCGTCTACATCGAGAACGCGATCCATGGCGTGATATTCAATGTTTCCGACGTACTGATGCATCTCGGACTGTATTTCATCGTAACAGTCTATCTCGTGAAAGACGGGGCACGGATGAGTAACGCGATATTCACCGTTATCAACCAGTTCCCGGCAGAGTACCGGTCACCGGCGAACGCGGTCGCCTACTCGATCGACCATCTGTTCCGCGGCGTGTTTACCGCCTACCTGCTCGTTGATGTCGTCATGGGCGTCCTGGCGGTCATCGGCTACTACCTGCTCGGCATCGAACACTACCTGGTCTGGGGCGTACTCACCGGCATCCTCGGATTCCTCCCAATCATCTCATCGGCGATGGTCTACGTCCCACTATCAGTCGCGTACTACCTGCAGGGCAATGTCGTGACCGCCACCGCTATCATGGTCTACGGCATCGTTGTCCTTAACATGTTCACCGAGATCGTGCTCCGCCCCTACTTCGGCGCATACAAAACCCAGGAAAACCCGTTCCTCCTCTTGCTCGGATTCATCATCGGCCCGTTCACCCTCGGCCTGAAAGGACTGATCATCGGCCCCATCCTCCTCGTCGTCACCAAAAACCTGTACACCATGCAGTACTTCGACACACCAGCCGCCCAGAACAGCGGTCACGGCACCGCATAAGAAACAAGAAAAACGGTTTTACATCATGCGGTCAGCTGCGTGCTCCGCCAGCTCCACTACGTCCTCCTGGCTCATATCCGGATCGGTGACCACCAGTTCAACGTGCACGTACCGGTCACGCAGGTAGACAAAGTACAGGTCCTCATCCGCATTATACCAGAACTCGGCATCTTCCACAGCCAGCTCCGTGACAGCCGAAACGTTCTGCTCCGTCCAGTTGAACTCTTCAAGATAATCGTTGATCCCCAAGTCGTCCTCCGCAGCATCTGCCTCCGGATCCGTCACGAACACGGTCTGCTGGATGCCCTGCTGCACGTTCATCGGCTTCCCCCGGAACGTGTAGTATCCTTCCACGAACAGGTCTTTGGCCGTATCACTCTCAATATCCTCCGAAAGGACCTGGCCCTCATCATGCATGACATAGTTCTCGGGGACATGCTGTTCTACCAGCATCAAATCGGACGGCTCCACCCCCGTATCCTTCGTCCCCGCGGCGTTCTCTGTATCCGTATCACTTCCACCCGTATCTGTCGTATCATCGTCCACAGTACCAGCGGGATCAGCATCTCCGGCGTTCACGACATGGCCTGTGCCCGGCAATCCACCGGACACCAAGAACAGTCCCAACATGAATACACCGACGACCGCAGCGATCCCAATGTATACGCCACGGTCCAAACTGAGTTCTACCTCCCCCGCCACATCCTCTGCATCATCGGAAGCCATACCTGGACACACCGTCCAATACCATCTCTTCCACACGGACTGCTTTAAAGGTTACTCCTGCCGTGCAATATACCCTGCTGTGAACCGGATTTAACGACTACCGGTAGCCCGAGTGTTCACATCCTGCTTCCAGTCCGCTGTTTGTGAAGGATAAGTACCAGCACCGCTGTACCTGTGACTCCATGGACGTTGAAAAGGCTGCGGACTGCCTTCTGCAGGCGTATGGCTGATGCAGCGACGGTTGTGGCACTGCTGGCTGCACTGGTGCTGGCGTTCACCCACATCGTGGCAGGCTGGCTGTGGCCGGGCGGCAAGCTACCGCGGCGGTACTGG
>CAZCWR010000005.1:23160-23415 GCA_964502455.1 uncultured archaeon
TTCGCCGACGGGATCTCCATCAGTTTCGTGTTCCTCCAGCTGTTCCCCGAAGTCATCGAGCTGTTCGACCACATCACCGCATCCGGCCCGCTCATATCGTTCCTGATGCACAACCCGTTTCTCCCGCTGCTCGCCGGCATGATCACGTTCTACGGCCTGGAACATCTCACCGAGGAAGCCCGGGAGGAGGACATCCCCTCCCACCTGTTCCGACTTGTGATCTACACGTTCTCGTTCGCCCTGTACAAAGGTGTC
>CAZCWR010000006.1:0-22983 GCA_964502455.1 uncultured archaeon
GATATGGCCCGCCTGTAACACAAACGGTCACAGGCCTACCTGTTACGGGGCGTTCACATTTGCTGACCGGGGCGGGCCGTATATATCCATCCGTATCGAACTTTTTTATACGACATACCCTGTTTCCAGAATATGTGCGCTGTTCTCGGAAAACTATCAGATGTTGCCATACACGAGTGGCTCGTAGTGTAGGCGTTCGGTCTTGCCGACAGTCGGTTCGAGTCCAAAGAAGTTGCGCATCTCATTGATATACCTGTTCAGCTCTTCTTCTGCCGTTTCGACCCAGTACAGGAACTGCTTCCGGAACAGGAGGCTGTACCATACGCGCCGGGCCATGGAGTGGGTTGTACTGTCCTCTGCCCCCGGCATATCTACGACGAGTTTAGAGATAGGGTTGAGCTGGAGAACACCGAACCAGCCATCTTCAGTCTGTGTCGGGGCACTCCGCGTGTACATGGCAATGTCGAAGGCGAGCGTGATTCCTGCACCACCGTGCCGGCCGAGATCGCGTTCGGCGATGATTTCCGCACGGAAATACCCGGAGTCAACGTTCTGCTCGTAGTAGACCTCGTACACGTCGTCCATTTCCAGTTCCTGCTTGAGGAGTTTCCGGCTTTTTTTGTACCCTTCGACGATGCGGTGGACCTGGTACCAGTCCATCGCTTCTGCGACCTCGCGTTCGACCGTGAAACTCATCGTATATTACCTCACCCTGTTGGACTGTGGGGATTGTACCATTCGCGTTTGCTGCGGCCGATTGCGGGCAGCGAGCCTTCGATTTCACGGAGCCGGCTGATGAACTCAAGTCCGGTCTCCTCCGCCTCTTCCTTGTATCGCTCGAACTGTGTCTCGAATATCACGTTATCCACGAGTTTGTACAGCCACTTGTAGATGGCGGATCGTTTGACGTAGGTGGATTCCTCGAACCACTGCCAGTGCGGGTACCGCGTCTTGATCGCCTTTGCTTTCACCCGTAACTTGACCTGATATACTTCTTCACCGGTTTTACGGTCGGATCGCGGCTCCTTGACGGATACACGGACATCGATGACAATCGCGGTGTACGGATCCTTCCATTTCCGGGCCTCGACCCCATTTTTGAACGGCATTGTCTCCCAGTGCTCCGAATATTCTTCGTGGAGCTCCTGGAACCCGAGTTCGTCCAGAATCATCTGCATGGCACGGAACACCTCCATCAGGTCGTTCAGGTTTTCCGCGTATATATGATCGTCCCGGTCCAGAACGGTTTCACTCCTTCGTACACCGCTGATCTGGGGTTGGCCCCGTCCTTCACGTACCGGTGACATCGGCATGATATCAGCGCTCTATCGATGTTGAGCTGAACGCGCCGCGGAGTCCAGAGTGGACATCCACAAGCAGTTCAGAGGCTTCTTCCTTCCATTTTTCACGGGACCACTGGTACACCAGTTTGTCCCAGAAACTGCGGAGAGCAAAGTAAAATGGCGATCGCTGCCACGTGCTGTCCTCAGGATACTCCGTGATGACCTCGCCCTTGGAATCGATCGTGATCGTGGCCCGGTTCGACCCTCCTTCCAGAATGTCGATCGTGACCACAAACGTCAGTTCGATATCTGTGAACCGATCCATTGCATCGATCGCATTGATCTTCGATACGATCAGACCCTTGTCCTTGTGATGCCGGAACCGCTCCTCCTCCACCTCCTCGAAGAAAAACCGGTTCTCCAGCACGTCCTTGATCTCGAGGTAAGCCACCTCCCAGTCCTCCACGTCTACCGTGGACGTCTTCCGGCCGACCTCTTCCTCGATATACATATATACCACACGGGTTTCGGACGTTAAAATATGTGACCCAGCATCCAGTAACGACCAACAGTCGGACCCTTACCCAGACGTACAACCTGTGAACAGCAGTGAAGAACGATGAACAATTACAGTTCGGCGCGGCAGGCCGGACACAGGAACGAACCATCGACGACAACGATCTCGTCAGAGTAGTTCTCGCAATTATCGCATTCTCCTTCCAACGTCTCCACGGACCCGTTCCCTTCCATACCAGCGGGCAGCACCTGATTTTCCTCACGCAGGAGGTCAATGTAGGCAGGCCATGCCCGGATGATGTTTGACTGCGTCACGATGCCGACAAGCCGATTTCCGTCGAGAACAGGGACGCGTGAGATATCGTGTTCCAGCATGGCGCGTGCGATGTCACTCACGCTGTCGGTTTCACCTGCGGTCACGAGGTCGCCAGTCATAATCTCCTCCACAGGCGTGTCAGCAGGATTGTGGCCTCCACGCGTGACCTTGTAGACAATGTCACGACCCACCACGATACCAACGGCCTCTCCACCCTCCAGAACGACCAGACTGCGGATATCCTCATCCTCCATGAGCTCTGCAGCATCCTTCACAGAGGCATCTTTCTCTATCGCAATCACACCTTCTGTCATGACATCCGCCGCGGAGAGGTCCTCTGTCATACCACACAAATGATGCCTCGAACCTTAAATAGGCCGCGGGATGTAGTACCCTACCCTATTCACATGAACAACCTGTGAACCACACGCCAAATCACGCCCAGTGGTTCACGTTCACCAACCCCTTCATTTCGTGTGGAAAATACACCCCTTTGTTTCATTTGGACAACGTGTAACACAACCCCTTCACTTCAAGTAACGTCCTTACAATATAGTAACAAATGAACATCGGTGATTCGTCGGGTTTTTGAACGACTGAGAAGTTCACTGCGTGAACCAGAACTCATGAATACGCGTGCACATCATTTTCTCCAACCCCCTTGTTTCATGTGGAACACGTGCATTCATGTGAACGACATAGACCATGAAAAACGATCGATACAGCGGTTGAAGAACAGGTTGCCGCGTGAATCAATTATCAACAAACTGACCGAGCGAACTCTGTCGATCATCCTTCCCAAACAGGCTCTGGATGTTCTCCTTCAGAATCATGATCTGCTGCCGTGTATATGGTGAAATCGCGAACTTGTCGGCGATGTCCTCACTGGGAATCAGATATTTCTTGATCATACCCTCATAGATGGTTAATGCCAGTCGTTCACCGCAATCCTCGCATCGGCCCTTAAGCGGGACGCGGCGGTATGTCTCGTTGCAGCGGCGGCACTGGAACTCCTGCTCAGAGAACGCCCGAAGATTCCCCTTGATATCTGAAATAAAGTGCTTGTCGATGATAAGTTCGGCCACGTGCGCCTCGTCAACGGCCTTGATTCGCGCTCCAAGATCCAGCTGCTGCATCACTTTGTCCGCCATGTCTCCGGCCGACACGTAGTTGGATTCGGCCGGTATGTCCCGGATATCGGTCGTATCGTGCGTGAACTTGAACCCGGATTCCTCGTTAACCATGTCCTCCGCGATCTTCACGTCCACCTCCCAGGACCCTTTCATCTCGTGCGTGGCCTCGTAGAACTCCTTCGAATAGTTCCCGACAACGTCCACGTTCCACGCCTCGTCGTCCACCTCTGTCGGATGCAGCACAGTGGATAAAATCAGCGGCGCGTCCATGGTCCGGGTCCCGCGCTGGTCCGGGAGGAACTGCCGGGAAAAGTTCAGTAACGCGTCCATCATCAGCAGGATACTGTCCTCGTCACCATCACAGTTCCGGCGTTTTCCGGCATGCCAGTACGGATGCGCGTATATCCCTTTCGCACTGGTGAATCCGATTATACGGCCAACAGTCCCGGCTGAGGTGTGCGGTGCCAGTCCGATAACGAGTGCACCAACCAGATCCTCCTTATCTTCGGCGTCGTAGTACGGTTCCAGACCGTAAAATTCCTCCAGCAGGTCGTCGATAAAGTTCGCCACACGCAGCATGTATGCGGCCGCCGGCGTGCCGTCCCCCGGCAGGTTGTCCGGGATGATGATATCCTGGTATTTCAGCTCCACGACCTGATCAGGATCTGTCAGTTCATTACCGTGCATATCATGGGTATAGCCGATCTCCTGCAGTTTCTCGACGGAGACACCGATCTCCTTCGGCTTGAAATGCGTCATCGGCACGTCAACAGCATCGTACCGGATCGTCCCATCCTTATTCACGTACAGATCATATTTCTGCCGGAGCAGCCCTTTCTCAATCGGCTCGACATGCTTATGCCGGCCGGTTACACCGCGCGGTGATTTCAGCAGCTCCGGCGGCGTGTGGATACCGAGCGTATCCATCGCATTGTTCACAAGCGATTTCACGTCCACATCCTCATACCACGACCGGGTGGTTTCCTCCCCACAGTGGTACTCGTCCTGCGTCTTCTGCCCACATTCCCAACATTTCCGCAGCTCCAAAGTTTCATCGCCGCAGAACGGGCAGTACGAGTAGTGAACAATCTTCTCACAGGTATCGCAGAACTGGTTGAAGATCTCCGCGTTCACGGAGCCCTTCTTGTACGTCTCCATCAGATTCCGCATCCGGCCACCTTCCTCCTGACCGCACGGGAACAGGACCTGCGGCTTGCCTTTCAACCAGCGGCGCTCCGCCTTCTCCGGGCGCCCCATCCGGTTCCCGATGAAGTTCGGCGCCTGTTCACGAACATCAATACCGGACACATCCTGGATCGCCCCACGGATATCCTCTTCAAACTGTTCCGGATCCGTTTCGTCCGGCTGCAGTAGTTCGTCCAGGATGATATGCACGTCGGTATCGAACGTGATCTCATCATCGTTCACGGTGTGTGGAATGAACAACTGTTCAAATGCGTCTTTTGCCGTTTTATCCAGATTCCCGTCCTGTGCGTCATGTTCACGGAGTGCTTCATGAAGGTTCATGAACGCGTCGTGATCAATGTATTCCCAGTAGTACGTGTGCTGTGGGTGGAGCGGCACGCCCAGTTTCCGGGCAATGATGAGCGCGGTGCGGGCGGCCGGCGATTCGTACGGTTGCTCGATGTACGATGCCAGGTCCATGTCGATGCCCTGCTCGTCCAGCGCGTCCTTCACGTCCAGCGCCCACCATTCCTCCACGTACGGCGACGGCAGCAAATCTTTCCCGTTCTCCAGGAACTCGCCATACGGTACGAGCACGTCCCCCAGGAACAGGATCTTGTCGACATCATTTTTCAGCTCCTGTGCTTTGTCCCGTGTCTCCACCTTCACCACGTCACCATTATCGAGTCGCACGATCGGTGGCTCGATCGTGTCACACGGCGTGACAGCGGTCGCCTTCCCCGGGTACTCGGTTTTGAGCTGGGTGCCGGCCGCCATGAACTGGTCGGTGATTTCGGTCGTGGCCGGATGGAACGAGGTTGCGGCAAGCCCTCCCGTCCTGCTCCGCCCGTACCGTAACCGGAACCCTCCGGTTTCACCGGGATGGGCGAAGACAGGGCGACCACCGGTGATATTACCGATATACTTGTCGTTCGGCTCGTAGGTTTTCTCGTCGTCCTCATCCTCCTCGTCATCATCGTCGCCGGAGGAGTGGATCTCGTGCTGCAGATCCAGATAGTCCTCGACCCATGACCAGTGTTCTATACCGAACTCCTCTCCATAGTTCTTGATCCGTTTCTTGATCTTGGACGCCTTCAACGGCAGGCCGTCCAGGTACACGAGGCACATGCCGCCCCGGATCCGGTTCGTCGGGATACGCGGCAAGTCTTTGTAATTTGATACTTCGATATCTTCCGTCGGCGTGCCGGTCACTTCAACCGGTACGTTCTCCGCAATCAGCTTGGTCTCTTTCCGTTCCGGCGTGTACTGTTTCTTCGTCACCCGCGTGAAGTAGTCCTCTACCTCAGTCGCGTACCGTTCCACTTCGTCATCACGTGGCTTGTACCGGTCGATATCAACACCGATCCGGATGTAATCCGCCAGCAACACGCTCATCGCGGACGCGGTACCCCCCGCAGACCGGATCGGACCGGCATACGAGACGGACAGGAACTCTGACCCGTCATCGTTCTCCCGAATGGTCACGTCAGCGATTCCCTCCAGCGGCGCGGTCACGATGCCACCGGTCATATACGACAGGCCGATCCGGAGGCCGGCATCGATCGCCCGCTGTCGGTCATCGAATTCGTAGAATTTTTCCTGCGCGATCTCCCGACCGATCGTCAATGCGACACGTTCATCGTTCTTCACGTATTCATCTTCAAGTTCACGGATGCGTGCAATGATCTTCTCCTCCGCGGTTTCACCGTCGCCAAGTTCTTCCTTCAGATCAGAGAACTGGTCAGCCGTCACCAGCCCCACAGACTTCGCCGCCAAGTCCTCCGCCCGTGGTACGTCCACGTTCGGCTCCGGATCCTTCTTCTGCGCCCGCGCCTCCTCCGCCACGTCGTACGCCTGCTGCGCCCGCTCCTCAATCCACTCCGTATATTCACTCATTTCTGTATCACCTGTTCAAGGCAGCCATCAATATGCTGTTGGGTTCCTCCCCAAGGAACCCTTCGTCGCGTACGTGGCGCGTAACCCACGGTGTATTCACTCATCTATGCATCACCGTCCCCATCATCAGATTCATCTGTTTCATCTTCTGTTTCTCCCTCATGTTCTTCATCGTCCTCGTCCAGATGGTAGAACTCTTTTACGGTACTTTCACGGGTTGAGAGGTCGATAACTGCTACTTTGCCGGGGTCGGGTTCGTGGCCAACGCGTTTCTGGAAGGCAGTCTGGCCCTGGAATGTGCCAGCGCAGATCACGTTCACGCCCTTGTACGTGGTGTTGGCGAAACTGTGGTTGTGCCCCATGCAGAAAATATCAGGAATCCGATCGATCACGTGGTGGTCGGTCTCCTGCGGTACGAGCAGGTTTGAGCCATAAATCGGCGCGAGGTGGCGGCGTTTCAGGTAGTCGACCATGGCATGGTCCGGGTTCTCATACGCCTTATCTCGCAGATGCTCCAGTTTGGCAACGTGGTCATCGAAACTGTAGCCGTGGTACATCAGGACATCAATCCCGCCATTGTCGTGGCCGTGCACGTTCACCCAGCACGGGTTCGGCACGAAGTACACATTATCCTTCTCGTACAGTTCCTCCACATAGTCTTCTGGGATCGGTGGCTGTGGCTCGGCGAGTCGGACCATATCGTGGTTCCCGGAGCAGATAATGATCTCAATGTCGTCCCGGATCTCATTGACCATATCGATGAACTGTTCGTACTGATCGTACAGGTTCTCCACCCGTAATTCTTCCTGCTGTCCGGGATAGATGCCAACACCTTCCACGACATCCCCAACAACGAACAGGTATTTGATCCGTTCCGTGAACGGGGATTTCGAGTTCAGCCACGCCACGAACGTGTCGATCGTATCGTTCAGCGTATCAATACTGCCGAAGTGGATGTCCGAGATGAACGCGGCGTACACTTCCTCGTCGGTGCTACTGATATTTTTTGGCAGTGGCAGGTCTGGCCATATAACCTCATCACAAAATACTATGTCGTCTCCAAGCGTTCCGTTCGCTCCTATAACTTCGTCCTGGACAATATGTTCGCCGTCCTCCTCTTCCACCAATAACTTGCTCGATCCAGTAGGGTCTTCGATGTAGACGATGAACTTTCCGGAATTTGTCTTATACTTGTCCTCCACCAGTCCGACGACAGACACCTCCTCGTCGGAACTCATATCCTCTAAGTGGGCTAACGAGACCGCTCCCTGCATGGCACGGCGCTGCCGGAGTATCGCACTGAGCTGTTCATACCGGTCGTTGTAGTAATCGACAAAGTCCTCGACAGTCCGCTTTTCCTTCTCCATATCGATCTCGGTCTGAATCTCGACTGCGGTCTCGATGGTTTCGGGCCGGTCACCCGTATCGCGGACTGCTTCCGTGATATCGTCTGTACGGTCTTCATCCGCTGTGTCCGTATTGTCCGTCCCCTCCTCCGTTCCGCCGATCGCCCGATCCAGGTTAGATACGAGCTGTTCGTTCACGATCATGGGCCGCGGTGACAGCTGCTTGATCCGGTCCACATGCTCTTCCTGGATCTCGTTGAGCGCATTCCGCTCCACGATACAGCCGACTTCTGCCAGTTCCTGTACCGCCTGTTTCTGATCCATGCTCAATCAGGTCTGAAAACGTTGATCCGATCTATAGAGTTTGATAGGGACTTTCTACAACCGGAAAACCCGGAATTCATACAGCTATGCATCGGGAAAGACAAATAACCGGTTTGCCAGACATATGGGACAGGTACATGGCCGCTGCTATACGGATAGAACCACCTATTAGAACAACCCGTGATGTTCACTACCCTCCCCATATACTTGTCCAAGCAAATCTTAATAGGGATTTTGATTCGACATATCAGCATCACGTATCCGCTTCTGCAGTACATCTAACACCGTACCATCAGGTCGAAACCACTGAGAACACGACAGGCACGAGACGCCAAAACAGATGGCGCTGCACACCGCCAGATCAAAGGTAGAAATCATCGCTCAGCATATCCTGGATGTCGCCCACCGAGCCATCGGACAGGTCGACCGAGATCTCCCGCGTCCGGCCGTAGCGCCCCTTGGACTTGACCTTGGCGTTGATAACCCCAAGCATGTCAAGCTCCGAGATCAGGTCGGAAATCCGGCGCTGTGTCAACTGCTTCATCCCGGCCTGTTCCGCGTACTCCTTGTAACTGGCGTAGATATCGCCGGTCACCATCTTCCCCCCATTATTCCTGTGCTCCTCGAATATCGTATATACCAGTAATTTCGACTGCTTCGGCTGACTGCGGACCGTCTCCTTCAGCCGGTCTTTCTCGATCTTGTCCTGCGCCTTATCCACGTACTCCATCGTGACCTCAGTTCCCTCACTGCGCTCCGCCAGCTCACCGGCAACACGAATCAGGTCCAGTGCGCGCCGGGCATCCCCGTGCTCCGACGCAGCCAGTGCCGCACACTTCGAGATCACACCTTCATCAAGGACGCCCTCCGTGAACGCGTCCGCCGTCCGCTGCTTCAGGATATTTTTCAGTTCCAGTGCATTGTACGGCGGGAAGATGATCTCCTCCTCACTGAGCGATGACTTCACCCGTGAATCCATGTAATCCGTAAAGTTCAGGTCGTTCGAGATACCGACGATCGAGACCTTCGTCTGCTTCAGATCGTCGTTGATCCGTGTCAGATTGTACAGGAAGCTGTCACCGATCTTTTTCACAAGCGCATCGATCTCATCCAGCACGATGATAACAACATCCTCCTGCGCCTCCAGCGCCTCGAAGAACCGGTCGTACACTTCGTCTGTTGGCAGCCCAGTAGACGGTACTTCTTCCCCGAGTTCCCGTGCAAGCTGCGCTGACAGGCGGTATTCGGTATCAGCCACCTTCTTCATCTTACAGTTCAGGTAGATGATCTTCAGGTTGTTCGGCGACTGCTCCGCTGCCGCCCGTAACTCGCCGCAGACATGGTTCACACATAGTGTTTTCCCAGTCCCAACCGTCCCGTAGATGAACAGGTTGGACGGATCATTTCCCTTCAGTGACGGCGCAAGGATCGAGGCCAGCTCGTTGATCTGTTCGTCCCGGTGCAGGATATTATCCGGCTGGTACTTTGTCGTCAGCAGATCCTTCTCCTGGAAGACACTTTCCTTTTCCAGGTACTCCGTAAACATATCCTGCAGGTCGTTTTCCGGCATGATTCTGACCTCACATCACCTCGCCTCACACAGGTGACAAGAAGGTGTAGACAGCTTATTGCTCGAAGTTTTATATCGGTTTCGAGAAGAAAAAAGGTCGATACCAACCAGTAGTAGTCCTACAAGAACTGTTCGGAAAACTCTTCTCACCTCACAGAAAACTGGAATCAGAAATAATTCGACGCCACCACCCCCCGGTTTCCCGTGGAATATAGGAGTAGTAGTACAGTATAAGTATAACATTGTTATAAGAAATAGTAAGTAGTAACGTACCTGGAGAAATCTGTGCTCCACATGAAACAAAGGTGTCGGAGTGAGGGGGTGATCACCATAGAATACTATTTAAATCCTTTCGTTTCATGATGGAAACAGGATGGCGGAATCCGAGTCTGATTTCATGTGGCGGAAGATTGATCCGGCGTTTTACTACAAGGCGAAAGGATCGCGTCCTGAGGAACGCTAATCCATTTAATGCTCCAGTGGTTCTGAAGTGCTATGGACGACCGGATCCGTACCGTGCTTTCGGATGCAGATCAGCCGTTATCGACCAATGCGGTCGCAGAACAGGCCGGGGTTGACTGGCATACTGCGAAGAAACATCTCGAGCGGATGGTACAGCAGAATAGGGTGTACCGCTCCAAGGTCTCCGACCGGCTGACACTGTACTGGGATGAAGAAATCCCGTTCTAGGCTATGAATCTGGTGTGATGGTAGCTGTCCAATACATGGGTTTTAATGTTCGTTCTACCGCAATTGTTCTGGACGGTGGCGACTATGAATGAAGACCGATCGGATATTGTCGAACGGTTCTCCCGGTTTGTCGGGCGGGGTACACCGGCCGGGGAGCCACCTGGTACGGTCACATATGTTGGAGAGGAGCGGACAGGGTCGCCGTCCATTACAGTGATCGATTACGATGCGGACAGTATTCGGGAGACGGTGGTTGAGAACGTTGAGGAGGCGTTCCCGTATAGAGATGAACAGTCGGTGATGTGGATCAACGTTGATGGTGTGCACGAACCCGATCCGATCCAGCAGATCGGTGAGCACTTTGGGATTCACGCGCTGATCCAGGAGGATATTGCGAATACAGAGCAACGGCCGAAGATCGAAGACTTCGAGGACCACGTCTTCGTCGCGCTGAAGATGCTGACATACAACGAAGAGGAACGACTGATCAAGGCCGAACATGTGAGCCTGGTGATCGGGTCGAACGTGGTCGTCTCGTTTCAGGAAACGTCTGGAGACGTGTTCGACCCGGTCCGGGAACGGATCAGGAACGGCCGCGGTCGGATCCGGTACAACGGTCCGGACTTCCTCGCCTATGCCTTGATCGATGCGATCGTCGACAACTACTTCGATATTCTGGAGCAGGTCGGGGAGGATATGGAACAGATTGAGGACGACCTGATGGTGGCATCGGATCCAGACACCTTAAAGCAGATCCACCAGTTGAAGCAGGAGATGCTGTACCTCCGGCGGTCGGTCTGGCCACTCCGCGAAGTTGTGAATACGTTGGAACGCGGTGATCTCCCGGTCGTTGCCGATGACACCAGACAGTATTTCCGAGATGTCTACGACCACACCATCCAGGTCATCGATATCCTCGAGACCTATCGGGATATGCTGTCCAGCATGACCGATCTGTACCTGTCCGTTGCCAGCAACCGGATGAACGAGGTCATGAAAGTGTTGACGGTCACCGCCACGATATTCATCCCGCTCACATTCATCGCTGGCGTCTATGGCATGAACTTCGAATACATGCCGGAACTGACGATCTGGTGGGCGTATCCTGCCGTGCTCGGTGTCATGGGCGTTATCGCTATCACGATGATCGGCTACTTCCGGCACCGTGGCTGGCTCTAACCTTGTGTTACTCGCCGAACTCTTCGGACTGTAATTTGTCGATCTGTTCCTGTACCGTGTCCCGGAACTCTTCGGGGATGCCCTCGGTCTGTGGCAACCGCGCGTTCGCGTTATCCAGCGCACGCTGATTCAGTTTTCCCGTATCCGGGTTCACCACAGGCAGTGAGAGCTGCTGGAAGTTGTCCGGTGGGTTCTCGCCAGTATCTTCTGTGATCAAAAAGTGTCGAACCACGTCCATCTGCTCGTCCCGGTCCAGGCTCTCCCAATTACTGTCACCGATGAAGTCGTTGAGCCGGGGTCGGTTCCATTCCATGTCTTCTTCGGTACCGTCGTAGTCGATATCGTTCAGAACAGGCATACCGCCAGATCAGAAATGACTCTCAAAAGAGCAATAGAAAGGTACAGGTACGGACGTTAGTGGACTAATATCACTCAATCTGGTGGTGAAAATAATGGTTTTAGGCAGTCCGAATACAAGATTCTGTTGTAATCGTGTTCGACTCCGCAAACAGAAGTTTGCGTCGATCGAGCGAACATTGGGTTCGCCGACAGCGTTCACAGGGAGAACGCTGTGACGTTCGGACCTCTCGTGTGCGTTTAAATTGATATGGGTTGAATAGGTGTATATGGCCCTGCGGAAGTATCTGTGCAAGATCGGTCTCCATTCCTGGACGGCGCCGAAGGGTGATGTGACCAGCGGCACGTCATATTCGGAGGTCTGTGAGTACTGCCGGAAGATGCGTTAGAAGAGGAGCAGTTCGATACCGGCGTAGTGCAGGATGGTCGGCAGGATAAGTGCTGCCATGCAGTGACTTCTTCGCACGTTGTTCAGCGCGGCAGCGAGACCGGTTGCGGTAGCCGTACCCAGCACCAGCAGTCCGAACCAGCCACTCAGCACGTAGCTGCCGAACACAATAAACGCGATGATGGAATACAGCAACGTCTGGTAGGGGACGTGGGCGACAATGTCGACCATAGCGCGGCCGAGGACCGATGTGATGAGGGCACCGAACCCGACCGCGATCATCGCAAGCCCGATCACAATGAGCACGGTCTGGAACGTCACATCGATGGAGACCTGCTGGATGGCAACGGCGGCACCGGACCGCGGGTTCCCGATGACGTACAATGCCATGACGGAGAGGAACAAATCAGCCGTATTGATACCGCCCAGCGTCACGATCAGGTCGCGCAGGTGCATGGGTCGTGTTTCCTCCACCAGTAACGCGCTCTGTGCCGAACCGAGACCAGGGAGGAACCCGGCGAGGATACCGGCCACGTACCCGTACATACCGCCCCGCGCACTCTGCTGGAATGTGACCGGGAAACTGTTGTGCTGTGGTGGGATGTCCGTGTCGTGCTGTAGTGAGAGGAGCATGGTGGACACGCCAAACAGCCCGGAAAACAGGGGAAACAGTATGTACTGGGCGTTGGCGGCTGGGGAGTCCAGTACAATCACCCCTAACACGCCGCTCAGCAGAATGACGACTGTGGTCATCGCCTGTGTGTTTCGCGTACGTGCCTGCCATACCATGAACAGCAGCAGGGCCCCGAGCACGTAGTGCATCACGGTCGCCAGATAATCATACATGATGGGTACAACGTGGAACAGCAGCGGAAGGGACAGGAGTGCCAGGACTGCGGACAGGACGCCACCGTACACGGAGAGTTCGATGGCTTCCGGGGCACGGCCGTGATGCAGGAATTTATGTCCGGGCAGCACGGAGAGCGCGGTATCGGCTTCCGGTGCACCGAGGAGGATGGACGGGATGAAACTGACGAACGTGTGCACCACACTGACAGCGGTCACGAACCCAATGAACAGCATGATTGGCGGATCGTACGCGAAGTAAAGTGGGAGCAAGAGGAAGATGACTGCGTTCGGGTGTAATCCGGGAATAAGCCCGGTCACCACGCCCGTGAGAAGACCGAGCGCGAACACGGAGAGCAGATCGAGCATGCATATATTATTCTCATCGTGTTTTAGTATCTCGCGCTGTTCATATGAGGCGCACGGGCGGGGTTAGTATGTTATTTAAGGTTCGGTGGGGGGTACCTTCAGGCATGGAACCGGATGATGGTCGGGGGTATAAGCACCGGGTAAAACACCATCTCTGGAACTATGCGCCGTTTCTGCCGTATTCGCCGACATGGGAGCATGGCGATGAACGTATCGTGCTTGAGGAAGATACAGATACAGACTATTATAACGTCCGTTACGAAACTGATGAACGGTCGGAAGTCGTTGGATCGAACAGGGAGCGGGACAGAGCATTTAAGATGGCGACGGGATACGTTGCCCGTATGGAGGACGGCAAGATCGAAAGCATTCTTGAGGGCGATGCTGACCAGTACAGGGAGGAGGGGTCATCAAATGAATCAGTACAGAGGTACAGCGAACACTGACATACGGGTCCGCGGGCACCGTGGGGCGGCGCTGGAACCGGAGAACACGCTCAAGTCGTTCGAAACGGCGGTAGAACTCGGTGTGTACAGCGTCGAGTTCGATGTCCGGCAATGTGCAGATGGTACGCCGGTTGTGATCCATAACGAGACAGTGGACAAGACCACAGACGGGTCAGGACCTGTGTCCGATTATGATGTCAGCGACCTCCAGGAACTGGACGTGGGGAACGATGCACACGTCCCGACGCTCCAGGAAACGCTTGACTACTTTGCCTGTACGAACGTGCCTGAAATTCGGATGGAGATCAAGGAGCAAGCTGCTATAGACCAGGCATATGAGCTAGTGGACGACAAAGATATGCTGGACCGTATCGTGTTCCACTCGTTCGATACCGATACATTACAGGACATCACGCGGCTTGATCCGGATGCATGGACCAGCATTGTCGCCATGGAACCGTACGATGGGCTGCTGGACGAAGCGGCTGACCTGGGTTGTGAAATCGTGACGGTCAAACACGAGAACGTCACAAGCGACTACATTGATGCAGCACATGATCGTGGCTTTAAGACAGATATCTGGGGTGTGAACGGCGAAGATGCAGTCCGTGACGCGGCTGCTTACAATCCTACTTACATCGGTTCTGATGACCCGCAACAGGTGTACGATGTACTGGATATGTAACGGATGGCCGCGATAGTACGTCTTGCATGTTCTATTTGCACTTCAACAGGCAGCAGATACGCACATTGCACAGCTATTTTAAAGCTCTGCGTGCAGAGTTGGTTGTACCAATGTTCAATCCGAACAACATGGAGAAGATGATGAAGCAGATGGGGATGGATATGGACGAGGTTCCCGCTACCCGCGTCACTGTGGAGACGAAGGACGGCACGGAGCTTGTCTTCGAATCCCCGGAACTGAACAAGATCGAAGTCCAGGGACAGACCATGTTCCAGCTCCAGGGTGAGTACACGGAACAGGACGCTGGCCCGGACCAGGAGGATGTGGAACTGGTCATGGAGAAGACCGGTGCATCCGAGGATGACGCCGTCAAGGCGCTGGAAGAGCACGACGACCTGACCGACGCCATCATGAGCCTTGAATAAAGGACCGGTTTCGATGGCGCTATATGCCTGACCGCCATATCCGGCGGAAACGTTCTTCTCTCTTTTCCCTCTTTGACTACGTCTGTAGAACTCTTCATACGAGCCCAGATGGATTCGCTTATACCTGAACTGTGAGCTGCATTTCCACTTCTACCTTATTCCTGAGAAATCTGTTGTCTGCGGAACGCATCTAGAAGTCCTCATCCATGTACTGTAGGAACCGGGCGTACGCGGGGCGGGTGAACATGACACCGAGTGTGACACCGAGGATGGTGGTGATGGCGAAGCCCTGAATGGCGCCAGCCCCAATCTGTGTCAGTGGGATCATGGCGCCGATGGTGGACGCGGCGGACGTGAAGATGATGAAGAACGCCCGCTTGAACCGTTCCTTGAAGCTCATGATCCGTGTCTTGCCGCGTTCGTCGGTGATGATGACTTGGTCGTCGACCCCGGTACCGATTGCGGCAATGATACCGGCGATAGAGGGGAGATCGATACTCCACCCCCACCACGCTGCCACCCCGAAGATCAACACCAGTTCGGAGAAACTGGTCAGCGTAAGCGGGATCGCAATCTTTGGATCCCGGTACCGGATGAATATCAACGCTGCAACAGAGAGGATGGCAACGATGATGGCCAGTATCGCGGTCCGCAGGAACTCCTGCCCGAGCGTGGCGGAAATCCGGTTCTCCGAGACAATCTCGACCGGGACCGGTAACGCACCACTCTGCAGGACGGATTGCAGCTCGTTCCTGTCCTGCCGCGCCTCTTCCTCAGTCGGGGCACCGCCAGTGATCAATGGTTCCTGGATCAACTGGTCCTGGAACGTGTTCGCGATACCGAGCGAACTGACCTGCTCGTCATCCAGATACAGGACGATCTGGGCATCACGAAGGTTCCCTCCATTTGGACCCCGTTCAAAGGCCTGCACGATGTCTTGCACCCGTTCTGCGGAGTCCCGGCTGACCCGAACCTGGAAATTAAACTGGTAGCTGTTCCCGACCTGTCGTACGCTGGACTGTGCCGGATTGATGTCGACGGCCAAGATATCTTCCCCGGAGAATGCCAGTGTGGACAGTACGGCCTCGTTCTCTGTTACATTGGTCACGGTTCCCTGTATCTGGCGTTCACCAGAGGACAGCGTAAACTCGTCGCCCTTACTGTACGTATCGCCGTTAATAGTAACCTGATCGCCTTCAAGCGTTGTTTCATGTGTCGTGGAGCCGATGGTGAACTGGTCCTCGTCCTGCACGGTGATCGGGATACGGGCCTCGAACCGCCCGGTCTGGTTGATGAGTGTGGAGAGGTCCTCGGTTTCTGCCCCTGCAAGTTCGATCTGTACGAACCGGCCGTCCTGTATCGTGACCTCCCGGATCGTCATGTCCGCGAGACCGAACGCGTTAACACGCTGCTCCAGCGTATCGATCAACTGCCGCATCGTCTCATCCGTGATATTCTCGCCCTGCGGCTCGACGATGAGACGGGCCCCACCCTGGATATCCATCCCGGTCTCGATATTCGTATTCAGCCGTGTCTGCCCGTCCTCAGTCTGATAGTACGGGTCCGTGACAGGAACTATCTGGAAGATCGCTACCAGTAACGCGATGACCAGCAACCAGATCCGCCAGTCCTTCTTCAACCCGTCCCAGTTCATCGTAAGAGGCACCTCACAGTGGACGCGCCTGTGGTCGAGTGCCTTTGATACGTTCTAGTATTGTTCGATGATGTCATTGGTTATCGTTGCTCCACGTACCATCGGAGGATTGCGGTGTTTCCGAGCCAGGTGATCGGGAGGTCAGCGAGCAGGCCGATGATGATCACTGTCGCGATCTGGTCCAGTACGGGTGATGTCGACACGGTGTACAGTGCGGTGAACGCCACGACCGCGGCCAGCGTCATGGTGGACCCGGTGAGGATCGATTCCTTGATGCGTTCCTTCATGTCCTGCTTGTGCTGCCGGAGGACCCGGGTCGACAGCAGGATGTCCGTGTCCACAGAGTATCCGAGTAGCATCAGCAATGCGGCCAGCGATCCCAGAGTCAACGGGATGCCGAGAAGGCTCATCCCGGCCATCGCGAACAGGATATCCGTCAACGCTGCAAAGATCACGGCCATCGACGGAACGATGCTCCGGAACGCGACAAAGATGACGGTACTCATGATAAGCAGTGCAACACCGGACCACAGCACGGCCTCCTGGAAGAACGCGCCACCGACTGCCGCTCCGAGTGTCCGGATACTGATATCGCCCTCGTATGGGATGTTGTTACGGTCAAGCAGCTGTTCGACCTCGGACTGTTCGACGGTCTCCTGGGAGTCGATCACGATCCACTGTCCGGTATCGTCCGACGACATGGTACGGACCGTGGCATCGATCCCTTCCTCATCGTAGGCGTTCTGGACCTGTTCAACAGTCACATTGGACGGGACCAGGATCTGGACTGATGTCCCCCCTGTGAAGTCGATCCCTTTTTCAAGGGCAGGCCCGTCCGTCACGTATCCGGCTCCGAGTACGGCAACGGCAAACAGGAGTATCAGAGCGGGGATAATAGCAGCCTTTCGGTAATCACTGTACGCCCTGTCGTAAAGCTGTGAGGACTGTTCGTAGAGAGGGGAAAGGCTGGAAAGGTCCAGATCCATGATATCTAACAGTAATCTCATGCGAACAAAAGCATTTAAAGATACTATAAAGAACCACGAAGTATGCCGGTCCAGAAACGGATAAGACAGCGCGCCCAGTATTACAGGGACACATCACCGGAACAAATTGTGCGGGACCACCGGTACGGCATCCTTCTCATTCCGGTCATCCTGATCGGACTGTGGATTCGGCTGATTCCCCGGAAAAATATGGACTATCTGCAGGCGCTGGACCCATATTTTGTTGGCCGGTCCGCCGAGGCAATCGCCCGGACCGGCCATCTCCCACCGATCGACCCCGGACGATACGTCCCGTTCTCGTATCCGACATACATCGAGAACATGGGGAATCTCTACGTCCCAGGATACCTGTATCGCGTGATAGAACCAGTATATAATACTATTGGTACGGCCCTCGGTGCGGACCCGCTCACATTCGCCACGTACGCCCAGACAGTACCGGCGTTCTTCGGGGTATCGATGGTCGTCATCATGTACTTCATCGGGAAGGAGGTGTACAACCAGGAGGCTGGCCTGTTCGCCGCGTTCTTCCTGGCGGCCTCACCTGCCGTCCTCCACCGGTCGTCTGCCGGATGGCTTGACAAGGAGGCGCTTGCCACCCCGTTTATGTTCGCCTCCATCTACTGCCTCATCCGCGCCTGGAAAGGGAAAAGCTGGGGGTGGGGTATCCTCTCCGGTGTCTCACTTGCCGTTGCCGCCTCCTCGTGGGGTGGTACACGCCTGTTATTCCTGCTGTACCCGGCTGCCGCGTTTGCCGTATTATTCATCAACGAGGACATAGAACAGCTCCTGGCCGCGTTCACGCCAACATTCCTGCTGGGCTTTGTCCTGGCCGTGTTCTTCAATCCGGAACGAAATATGCTACCGAACACCTTTTTCTTTGCGGCGATGGGGGTACTGGTACTGATCTGGATCCGGTACGCCGTTGAGGCCGCCGATATCGTTGACAGCGAAAGATTGCCGTACGTGACGCCGGCCGCGACCGTTGCCGGTGTTATCGCACTGTTCCTGTCCCCGCTGTACTCACAGCGCCTCGCATCACGGGCTAGTAGTCTGGCAAGTATGGCAACCCCGGGATCCGGAGTCATCGGCGGAACGGTCGCAGAGAACCAGGCGGCATCCGCCGGCCAGATCATCAGCCAGTTCGGTGTCGGCGGGGCCCGGAACGTGAACGCGTTACAGTCGTTGTTCCCGTATGCTGAACTGTTCAGCGGCTGGACGTTCGCCATCGTTGGGACATCCGTCATGCTGGCGATGATGGGATATATGGTACTGAAGAAATACGATCTTCTTGAGGAGGTTGGGCATGGGAAGGCATATTTCGGGTTCGTCGCGGTACTTCTCGCGTTCTCGGCATTCCTTCTGTCCCGGTTCCCGGGACAGGCTGGTCAGGCGTTCATATTCCCGCTTGCGGTCGGACTGGGTGGGGCACTGTTCCTGTTCTTCTTCGCGGAGAGGACGACGATGGATATTGAACCAAGATGGTACCTCGTGATCCCGCTGCTGTGGAGTATTGCAGGACTGTACGGTGCCACACAGCGGTCACGGCTGCTGTTCCTGACGGCGCACCCGGTGGCATTGCTTGCCGGATTCGGTCTTGCCGTTGCACTGCGGCAGCTCCGCCAGTCCACGCTGTGGACGGAGATCGCGAACCGATCCGAGGAACTGGATGCCCGGCGCGTGTTCGGCGTTGCCATCGCGCTGGTTCTCATACCGGTCCTGGTGTTCAACACCGCGGCCGCCCAGTCCATGGCAGAGGGGATTGGTGGATCGCCAAACCAGCTCTGGATGGATGCCTTGGAAGATGTCCGCGAGGAAACGGAACCGAACGCGGTTCTCCTCTCTTGGTGGGACTACGGGTACTGGTTCCAGTCGGTTGCCGGCCGTGCATCGAACGCGGATGGGGGTAATCTGAAATATTACAGTGACGGGCTGGGCCATAATGCTGTCAACCTACCGCTGGCGGACTTCCTGACTGCAGACGACTATACAGAACACAGTGACTTTCTGGAGGTGCTGAGCGCGGACTATATGGTACTGGATGCCAGTATGGTCGGTAAGTACTCAGCAGTCTCACAGATCTCGTACCGCGACAACTCAAGAGTTGATACGATGCAGACCGCAGAATGTGTCAGAGACGGTGACCGGTGTGTCATGCGGCAGGGCAACGGCAAGACGTACATGGTATACGGACCGATCCGGCTCGGGCGGAATGCCCGGGGGGAGGTGCTCGTCCCGGTCCAGCAGGACGGAAACGACCTCCAGCCGGACGGTACTCCACTAATCCGTCTCCAGGGGGCCCGGGGCCAGGGACAGGTCATCGAGGTCGAGAACTTCTGTACCACGGATCGGGGGATCGTCTCCATGGCAGAGAACGCCACCGGGCGACAGGGTCAGTTCCCAGGATGTATCGCTTGGCACCCGCCGGTCTATATGAACGGCCAGTTGGCCAGCAGCCCGTACGGTCGGATTGTGTTTGTCCCGGAGAATGTGATGGGGTCAACACTTGCCCGCCTGTACCTGATGGACGGGTACGGCATGCCTGGCTTCGAGAAGCGGGACGACCTCTCAAATGGATACGTCAAGATATGGGACATCAACCGTGACGCCATCGCCAGGCAGACCGGTGAATGACCACTGACAGATAACAAAACAGTTTAAAAGTTCTTCGGGGAATATCCGCCTATGCTGTTCGTTATCGCCGCGATCATCGCCGGGTTCGCCACCACGTTTGCACTGGCGCCGCTGGCGATGCAGTTCCTCCGTGCGTCCGGGATCATCGGGATCGACCAGCAGAAACCGGACAAACCGGAACGTCCGACATCGGGAGGCATCGCCGTACTTTTCGGATTCATGGTTGCACTCACCTTATTTCTCGGACTAAGCACCTTCCTTCCAAACAGTGATCCTGTACAGGCAGATATGTTGCTCGCTGCACTTTCCTCCACGCTTGTCATCGCGTTAATCGGGCTGATTGATGATATTCACGTGAACCAGGACGGGGAAGAGGTGAAGAACAGCGAGCAGGTCAGTGTCGGGTTCCGGCGCTGGTGGGTGAAACCCCTGTTTGTGCTACCTGCCGCGTTACCGTTGATGGTGGTCCGTGCCGGTCAGACCACGATGACCCTGCCCATCATTGGACTCGTGGAGTGGGGTGTCCTGTACCCACTGGTCTTGGTCCCGGTCGGTGTCGTTGCGGTCTCGAACGCGACGAACATGCTGGCCGGGCAGAACGGGCTGGAAACCACACTTGGTATCATTTTATTCCTCGGGATCGGTATCTTTGCGTACCTGCATAATCGGATTGAGGGCGCGATCATCGCATTTGCCATGATGTCTGCCCTCATGGGGTTCTGGTACTTCAACAAGTACCCGTCACGAATCCTTCCCGGCGACAGTCTCACGTATGCGATCGGTGCCGCGTTCGTCTCTGCGGTGATTATCGCGAACGCACAGACGTTCGGCCTCGTCATCTTCACGCCATGGGTGATCGAGGCATTCCTGAAACTCCGCAGCCGGTTCCAGGCCTCATCCCTTGGTGAACTGCAGGATGACGGCACGCTCACGCCGATGCACGACGAGATATACTCCCTGACACACGTCTTGATGCGGTTCGACGTGACCGAGCCACAACTGGTTCGGTACGCCGCATTCGGCCAGTCGCTTTTAGTACTTTCAGCACTCATATGGTTCCTGTAAATGGAGGCGAACACCGTGGACAACACCCGTACCAGTGACGAAGACACGCGCACAGACCGGAACGTGGACAATCCACACATCTGCGTGACGATCCCGGCCTACAACGAGGCAGAGACCGTGGACCGGGTCGTGGAGGAGTGTAAGGACGTGCTGACCGCCGCCGGCTACCCGCATGATATCCTTGTTATTGACGACGGCTCTACAGATAACACTGCCCGAGTTGCACGTGATGCAGGTGCCACCGTTTTCTCCCATCACACGAACAAGGGATTGGGGAATACGTACAATACCGGACTTCGGCACGCGCTGGAGACGGACGCGGACATCCTTGTGAACATCGATGCGGACGGCCAGTACCGGACCGAAGATATGCTGGACCTGATCGACACGGTAAAGAACAGGGAGGCGGACATGGCACTCGGCGTCCGCGACGTGTTTTCACTGGATCACATGCCACGCGGGAAGAAAATCGGCAACACTATCGGATCACTGGTCACATCCATGCTCAGCGGGTTCCGGGTGAAGGATGCCCAGAGCGGGTTCCGTGCCATGACCCGGGAGTGCGCCCTACACATGAACCTGAACGGCGACTACACCTACGTTCAGGAGAGTCTGATCCAGGCCAGCCACAAAGGATTCCGCATCAGGCAGGTACCGATCATGTTCTACGCTCGGGAATCCGGCGAATCCCGGCTCATCGGATCGTTGACAGAATATATCAAGCACGCGGCCGGTATCGTGATCCGCACCTACCGGGACTACAAACCGCTACAGACGTTTTTCATCGTTGCGATGCTGTTCCTGCTGGCGGCGACCGTTCCGGGGTACCAGGTACTCAGCGACTTCCTTGCAACAGGCCAGTTCAACATGTTTGGCCGCGGCCTGCTCGTGATGCTATTAACCATTGCATCCGCCCTCACGATGGTGGTGGGCCTGCTGGCGGACATGCTGAAGACACAGCGCCAGCTCCAGGAACAACTCTTATATGAGTTCAAAAAGAGACAGTAGACCATGGGCGAGGACAGCGATGCCAAGGGGGAGCATGATGCGCATCGCATCGATACTGATGTCTGGAAAGAACGGGCGGTGAATCTTCTTCATGATCGGCGGTTCCAGCTGGCCGTCGTCATGTTCTTGCTTGCACTGATTCCACGCCTCATGCTCATGGAGCACGGCCTGTGGCAGGACGAGGGCCGCGAGATGATAATTGCCCGGAACCTGCTGCAGGGCGAAGGGCTGCATCATACGGGAAGTACCGGAATGCCGCATCCGATTGGATTTTTTGTGATACTGGCGCTTGCATTCCTGGTCTTTGGTGCATCAACAGCAGTAGGGACCGGTGTCGTTGCAGTACTCGGTGCGCTCACAGCAGTTGTATCCTATCTCATTGGAGAGGAACTGTACGATCATTATGTTGGTGTTGCAGCTGCTGTGTTTGTGGCGTTCAACCCGATTCACTGGCATATATCGATCCGGGTGCTAACCGATGTTCCTGTTGCATTCTTCATGGTATTGACGGTGTACTGCATGATCCGTGCGGAGCGGGAGGAGAGTGACCGCTGGTTTTATGCAACTGCTGTCAGCGCCGGGCTTGCAGCACTGACCAAGGTTTCGGTCCTCGTCGTACTACCGGCCTTAGCGCTCAAAGCAATGTACCATAACCGCTGGG
>CAZCWR010000007.1:0-22893 GCA_964502455.1 uncultured archaeon
AACACCACGGCCGACCGTGCTTCGAGGTCCTGGTGGACGGCAAACTCCACGTCACTGATATGTCTGCGGAACGTGTTGAACATGTTGATGTCGAAGATGCCCTGTTCCGTCTGAAGGAACTCAACACATATACCGTCCATCCCGGTGAAGCAGGCATCATTGATCCACGAGAAAACGAGATCCACCGGGTGAAGACCCACGCCCTGAGCCGTTCACTTCACGTCTACCCTGAAGATAATGCGTATTGCACCGGATACGAAGCTGTAGAGAACGATCTGTACAGGCGAAAACAGTTCGATCTGGACGATGACTGACGATTTACTGACGATTACTGATTACGCCGTGTTCTCGGCTTCATTGTCTGTGTCCGTATTTGTGGCATCTTGCTCGTCATCGGATGTGTCGCGTGCATCTGCGGGATCACCGTTTTTGAATACCGGGGTTTCGTCGTCGGTGTTATCGTCACTCTTTGCCTCTGCCATCGGGTCGATCACGGTCTCTTCCTCGTCTTTGGCACGGAATCGGGTTGGATCGATGTCCTGGTTCCCTGTCGGACCACGGTTCTGGTCAAGGGTGCGGTCCCGGGTCTGGTCTACGGCCTGGTCCTCGGTCTCGTCCTGTGTCTGTTCCCCGGTCCAGCGCTCGTCCAGGTCTTCTGGTTCATCGTCTTCGCCACCGCGTCCACGGGTATTGTCATCACGTTGCATAGGGTCCGGATGCTACAGATCCTTTTTAGAACGGGGTGGAGGTTGCAGTGTTGTAGAGACCAGTACTGCTTTCATATCTCCGGGTTCTGTACCTGGATAATTCACCGGTATTCCTGGCCGCGTGTACGGAAAGAATAATAAGTGTTGGATCGATGGTATGCGTCAAGGGGGGAGAGACAGATGACGGCATCGTACGACGAGTCAGCAGACATAACCAAAGACGTTGTGGAGACACGATTCACCGTTGCGATCGGTGTGGACATGGCCAGAGACTACACCGGTGACGAACTGGTGGATCGTACCGTAAACCGGTACGTGGAGGACGATGCAGTCATGGCGTTCTACGACAACGATGAGGACGCGTTACGGAAGGATATTGAGGAGCATGTTGAGACCTATCCGGACCAGATTAAAGACCATATAGCAGGAGACCAGAAGGGTCGGCGGCCGATACAAGACATTCTTGAGACGTTACGTCCATAACCCGGTCATACCACGCTACTGGTTATGGACAAGGTTGACGACAGCACCGAACAGGATGACAGTGTTCCCGATGTACAGCCAGAGGACGAGCAGGAAGATGCCACCGAACACCTCGTATACGGAGCCGCCAACTGTAGTGGTGTACAGGTGGAACAGGGACTGGAGGAATACCCATCCTGTTGCCGCCACCAGCGCACCGGGAAGCAACTGTTTCAATGGGTAGTGTTTCTCGGTGAACACGTGGTAGAGCGGGATGAACACCGCGGTGAGGGCCGTGATCTGGGTCATGGTCCAGAGCAGGCCGGTGAGCTGGGTGCCTGGGAACGTGTGGACGAACGCGGCCGCGGACACCGTAAACAGGACGGCGATGCTGAGTGTGGCCAGTGCCACGATCGCGTCCTCTATTTCCTCAATCAACGTTTCAGCGTGTTCTGTCTCGTATATCTGGTCAAACGCGATGTTGAAGCTGCGGAACAACTGGATGGATGCCCAGACAAGGATGAGCAGTCCGATGAGACTGGTGCGGCCGACATCCTGATTCAGTACTTCACGGACCAGGTCCTGGCCGACCGGGGGGAGGAATGAACCGGCTGCGAGGATGATCTGTGTTGCCAGTCGTTCGCCGCCAGCCAGGGAAAGTACGATGAACGAGAGCAACAGTAACGGGACGATCGCGAAGAACTCGTAGTACGTGATACCGCCGGCGATGAAGTCCACACGTTTCTGGCGGGCTAACTGTATCATCTGCCATACAGTCTTGACCTGCCTTACCACGGTATCTGTCCGTCCCATCGTACCAGTGTTAGAAGTTACCACCTAAAAAGGAGTGGGAACAGACAGTGAGAAACACTACTGCGTGTCATCGCGAGAGGTGAGTTTCCGGTGTATCCATCGGATCACTCGTGTGATCGCCGTTATGATCCGTTTTCCGATGTTGATCCATGCCCGGACAAGCACCCAAGCCAGACTGAACAGCATTTTGAGGACCATGGCAACTGTGAGAGTGATGCATCTCCGGTTCTACCGTGTATTGACCGGTTCGCATGCCGTACAGACGACCACTATCTTAAATACATGGGTGGAGTATGCATCAGGGGAGGAATCGCCAGACTTTTTTCATCGCTGCCGGACCCAGAAACACGCCAACACCCGCCATCACGAGCAGTTCCGGAGCGTCCTTGACGAGGTGTGATACCGGGCGGGTATGGGCATTCTCCCGGTCCTCGTGGACGTGGCAGGTGTCCGACCCCGGTGGACACACCGCGTGCCGGGTACCGTCACGTTCCCGGTAATGGATGCATATCACGTTCTTCCCGATGCTGCGCACCCAGTTCTCGTCTTCTTCAAGCTCCTCGCGTGCGATCAGTTCGTCCGCTATTTCGTCACGGAGTTCTTCGCTGATCGTCGTCCCATCACCTACCGCAGTGTTGATCGTATCGGACAGTGCATGACTCATCTTGTAGTTTACGATGACCACCCCCAAGGGATAATTATATGTATCGGCGAAGAACTTTAAAATGCTTGCAGCAGGTACGGGAGCGCGATCACGATGCAACCGGTAGAGGTACTCAAGCAGCTCGAAAAAGGGGACAAAGTGCTGTACAATGAGAAAAAGACGCCCCTGACCGTGGCATCGGTCGATACGGAATCTGACGAAGTGGTCGTACAGGGGCCGCAGGGCGGAGAGTACCTGCTGTTTGTTCCAGCGGACAACGAGGAGCTTGTACTCGAGTCACGGAGCGGGAACCGGGAGTATGCCAATAAGGTGGAGGACCTGCGGACTGTCGGTGAATGGGTACAGACCGGTGAGGACCGGTGGGAGCATTCGGTGTCAGGGGCCACGGTGGAACTGGTGCAGAACGATACCGGGTACTGGACGGTATCGGTTACCGGGGTTGACGGGGATCTGCCGGACATTCCCCGGTACGGGTTCACGGAAAAACGGTTTGCGCGGGAGACCGCAGAAGCATTCATTGCCGACAACCCGGAAGGGTAGTGTACGGCAGTGACAGGCAGCGATACTGCTGTGTCCAGGTGGTCCACCGGCCTCCGTTCGTTACTGTGAGATGATGTCCTGGACGTTTGCATCCAGGGCCTGAGCGATCTGTGGGCAGTCCTCTGCCAGTTGAGAGACCGTATCCAGTGCGTTGTCACTGAGCAGGTCGAACGTATCATCCCGTACGAAGTACAGGAGGAGGAACGTGAGCAGTTCTTCGCGTCCGTACGTATCGAGCGGTGTGCGCATATCGTCACCGATTGTGAACTCATCACAGATCAGTTCAATGATCTCTTCCTTACTCAGTCTGCGTTCTTCGGCGGTATGCTGGAAGAGTTCCTGCTGGATTTCGTGCAGGAGTAGTTCGCGTCGCTTCTGTCTGAGTGCGTCTTTTCCGTCTTCACTGAGTTTGAACGCGATGATGAGGTCGCGTTTGATCTCTTCTGGTGAGGTGATACATGAGTCCAGGTATCCGTGTTCCTGCAGTCGATCCACCCGGCGGCCGATCGTCTGGACTGATACCGGGTCTGTGAACCGTTCAGACTGCCTGTCATGGATCCGGTTCTTCCAGAGCGGACGATCGGCGTCCTGTACCTGTTTAAGGATGAGAAAATCTGTCATATCGATGTCCATAGATCATACCCGCAGTATACGAGAACATATGACGTTTTTAATATCAGTAGAAATCCTGTAATAGTGAGAAAAACTGGTAGGAGTATCAAGTTTTATCTTCAATGGAACTAGTTTCACTTCTGGTTCTGTAGCGTATGTAGTTTACTGTATAAAACAATCCTGAATAGTAACGAACAGTACAATGTTGTCACCTGAGCATCATATGTTCGCATCAGGAGTACTAGTTGTCCTGGGCGGCACTATCGGGATTACCAGCATGTCAAACAACTACCGGAACGTGCGTGCCTGGCTGGTGATGGGGATCGGCCTGACACTGCTTTTCGGATCCGTGTTCACGGTCGTGTCAGTGGAACCGGCGCTGCTCCATCAGGTCAGTATATCCGGTGCCGGCATCCTGCTCCTTGCATTCGCGTACTCCGGTCGACGACGACTGGCGCACATCCGGCACCAGATTGAGCAAAACGGTGAGGTGATGATCCATGACTGACCCATTGAACGTACTGTATCTTATCGGGTCCGTCACCTTCCTGTCGGCCGCAGTCTTCGCACTGTGGAACTACCGGAACACCAGTCGCATCACCCGGTACTGGCTGGTGATCGCTGTCATCGGTGTCCTCGGAGCAGTCTGGACCGGCAGCTATATCCCAGCCGTCTTTGGCATCGATCTGCCGTACCTGGCGTCCGCCCGTCCACCGCTGGCAACGCTGTCACTGGTCGGTTATACGGTCTCCAGTGTACTGGCGTTCATGACCGATGCCATGATCAAACTCCTGTGACCCGGCGTGACGTGGGGAAGGGAAACACGAACGGCCAGCAACGGACTGACCTATGCGAGAGCGCATCATGCTCTCATTCCTCTTTTTCTTTATCTTTTTCGTGTTCTTCCGGTTCAACCGTTGCTGATCCAGTACCATTGTCGCCGTCCGGTTCCTCCAGTGCGTCCTGTTCGGTGATGGTGCTGTCCTCCCGGTTCTTTTCTATCTGGATGAATAGTTCCGGGTTGACGATCAGGAGGTAGACGCTTTCAATAGATGCGAGCAGTCTGCCAAGGAGGAATCCGGCGATACCGATCTGCTGGAGGCTGCCGCGTGTCACTGACGCCAGAAGGAGGATGGCGAAGGAAAACAAGGTTATCAGATAGACACCGTGCCGTTCGTCGTCCGAGGCGATAAGACCTTCCTTGACGTTCCGCCAGAACGATCGCTCGCCAAGTACAACGGAGATCGGTGTAAAGTAGACGGTCAGCATGACACTGGTGATCGCCATGATGGACAGGAGGACGCCAGTGGCCTGGAACCAGAAGACGTTGTGGACCTGCCCGTACATGAACATGATGGCACCCGGTGTACCAAAGATGAGTGCCATCGTTCCCAGCAGACAGAACAGGACGATACTCTGTGGGAGTCGCAGTAACCCCCGGTAGAAGGCATCGCCCATATCGATATCGCCAGCGACGTGCCGCTGTTTTACCATGAAAAAGTAGGCGTTGTACATCCATAACTCGGCAGGAGTCATGATGAATACGAAGACGCTCAGGACAACGATCTGATCCAGTGTGATCTGCTGGTTCAACACGTAGTCGGCCGGGGACTGGAGCATCGGAACGAACAACTGGGCAAGATAGATCCAGAACGCGCTCCATACCAGTGTCATAACGATGCGTGGGTAGAACAGTCGCGGCTCTGAGCGTAGCAGCTGGAACGATCTGATAAGCACCTGCCTGAACTGCATAAAACGGATATGCGTATCACTGTAATAAATAAACCTTTTGTCCTCAGGGTATCCGCCAGCCGCATCCTTCACTGCGAGAGAACAGAACATGTCCCAGTGCCAGTGGCATCAACCGTTCCGGCACTGGTAACACAGTACAACGCCAAGCGTTTCTTTCCGTTCAAGATACTCCTGCCTACCAAAATTCACCGTGGAACTACAGTTGTCACATGACATACTGAAACGATGACTGGGAAGAAATACAATATAACTACTTATGAGACTTGCGATACGTCACTGGTATCGTATAACTTCGATACATTACAGCAAATGGAGGAAGCAGACGAGATAAAAAACCTGCAATGACCGTGATGACACCGGTATTGATGGAATCCGTATCTCCTTAGTATTCTCCGTTGCATACCGCGCGCAGACCGTGGATGACGGCCTCTTCTTCCAGCGAACACAGCTCGATCCGGGGCACACCATTGACCGATTCTTCGCGGACCGTATCTGCCAGACCATCCGTTACAACATCTACATGGTTCAACGCCACACCCCCGCCCAACGCGATCAGGTCCGGGTCAAACACGTTGACCAGCGTCGCAATCCCCCGGGCATTGTACATGTTCATCGCCTCGATCACGTCCTGGGCCCGTTCATCACCGTCGTAGTATGCGTCAAACAGTTCGCGCGCGTCAGAAAACACATGGCCGAACAGGGTCTCTGCCATAGACGGCAGGTTCGCACCGGAACAGTACGCCTCCCAGTGATCCTGACCGCCACACCCACACGGCTGTCCATGACTCCCCACCACGATATGACCGATCTCCCCAAAGTTCCCGTCAGCCCCGTCAATCAGTGACCCGTCCACAATAATCCCGGCACCGATCCCGGTACTGATCGTCAGGTACACCATATCTTCGACATCGTCCGTGCCATACACGTACTCTCCAAGTGCCGCAGAATTACAGTCATTCATAATCCGGACATCCGCATCCAGATCACTGAACGCCTCCCGCAACGCCACCCGATCCATGTCAAGGTTTGGCGGGTAAAACACACCGGTATCCCGGTCGATCGGTCCGGCAGCCGCGATCGCAATCGTCTCCATCTCCACCAGGTCATGACCGGTTCCAGCGAGGATCGCCTCCAGTTCACCACGGATATCCTCCAGGAACCGGGCACTGTCAACCTTCTCCCGGATACTGAACGTGTCGTTTCCAACACCGACAAGCGTGTTCGTCCCACCGATGTCGATACAGATGAACGCCATAACGGACCGTATTACACCGTATTATTTATAATGGTTTCGGAAATTCTCATATACCGTACCTCAAACAGGACCCGTTCATCCAGTTCTATTACCGGGTAAACGATCGCCAATCCACCGAATTTTAAAAGAACCGATTGCATCTATACAGGTATGAACGTCGTCTGTCTCGCGCCGTCCGAGGACCTCGATTACGCACCGATATTCGAGCAGGTACTGAACGCATCCGTAACTGCCGATCTGACACTGGACACGTACTACCCGCACCGCGGTGACCTACCGTCCAGTCCAGGCGCGGACAAGATACTGATCACCGGCTCCGAATTCCATGTGTACGACCGGCAGGACTGGGTGGAGCAGACCGAAGACTTCGTGATGAACGCGCTTGAAGCCGGTATCCCTGTCCTCGGCGTCTGCTACGGCCACCAGTTGCTTGCCGATACCATAGGCGGGACCGTCGGGAACGTGGACGCACCGGACCAGGATCCACTCATCGACCGGGAGATGGGGTTCAACACGATCACCCTGACCGATACCGGTGCTGCCAGCACATTGTTCGATGGGTTCCCGCAACAGTTCCGCTCATTCACCTCGCACGCGGACCGCGTGACCGCCCTCCCGGACAACGCTGTCACACTGGCGACGAACGCGTACGGCAACCACGGCTTCACCTCCACCGAATACCCGGCATACGGCATCCAGTTCCACCCAGAATACGGCCTGGACCTGGCGCAGCAGTTGCTGGACGAGAAAGACCTCACCACAGAACAGCGCAACGCCGTGGAAGCAACAATGACCGAAGAGAACGCCGCAGAAGCGAAAGAATCCCGCACCGTGTTCGACAACTTCTTCACCTATATGTAAGCCCTACAACGACTGTTTGACTTCATCAACGTATTTATCTGCACGCCGCGTCGGCTCCGGAAGCTTATACCCACTGCACAACCGTTCCACAAGATCGACTGCCACCCCATCTGAAACACGGTGCCCTGTGCTCACGTACAACGGGTTGACCGTGCGATTCCCACTGTACTGCTTCGACTGGTACGCGTACCCGATCAGTTCATCCGGTTCCGCCGTTTCGACACTGTCATCTGCCGTCACCGCGACACGCGTCCCCTGCTCAAGACTGTCAACGCTGCCCTGCAGCTTGCCGCACAGCAAATTTTTCGCCACGCCGACACTCGGCACGTCGCAGAGCACACCGATATGCGTCGCGATACCGGCCTCCCGGAAATGGATACGGCCACTGCCGTCCACCACCAGCAGGTCTGGGTCCACGGACAGTTCCTGCAGCGCGGCCAGGATTGGCTCGCCCTCCCGGAACGCCAGCAATCCGGGAATGTACGGGATTTTTGTTTCGGTCACGGCATGCACCTTCTCCACGACTGTGAATCCCGGGTCTGTACTGTCGTCTAACGTCTGCTGTCCGTTAACCAACTTCATGACGACGACACCGCTGACCACCCAGTCATCGAGAAACGCCTGGTCGATACCCGCAACGGTTACGCCATCGAGTTTCGGATCAAAATCGAACTGATCCGTGAACACGGCGGTCTCCGCAAGTTCCCGCTGCAATTGTTCCATCTCCTCCCGGTTCAGGGAGGCATCCGGCAGGAACGCTTCGTGTCGTACCTCCATGTACTGTACCCTGTCCCGGCATGCATAAAAACGTGTTTTATAAGGAAGCACACGATACGATAGCATAGGAGGAGATGTACTATGTCAGAGGAAGTAACACGTATCGCCTGTCTGGAACCCAGCGACATGTACGACTACACCCAGAAATTTGGCGACATTATCGACGACCGTGTCGATGAACCTATCGAGATGGATGGGCACGAACCGCATCACGGCGAACTTCCAGATAACTATGACTACGATGGGATACTGGTCTCCGGTTCAGGCGCGCACGTGTACGAGGAGGACCAGTGGGAGCAGGAACTGGAGCAATATCTTGATGGCGCATTGGATCAGGATATACCTGTACTTGGCGTCTGCTTTGGGCATCAGGTCGCGGCGAACGTGCTTGGCGGTACTGTTGAGGCACTGGCAGATACAGCAGCATTACCGGATGACGCATATGGCAGTGATGATGAGCTATTGCAGGACCGGGAAATGGGCTACCACACAGTATCATTGACTGCTGGCGGCCGTGACAGCGATCTGTTCGATGGCATGGACGAGGAGTTCGTCGCGTTCGCATCCCATCTGGACTACGTGGCCGACCTGCCAGATGACTCGACGGTGCTCGCGGAGAACGCGTACGGCATCCAGGCATTCAAATCAACGGAACACCCGGCCTACGGCGTGCAGTTCCACCCGGAGTACGATCTCGATATGGCAGAAGCATTGCTTGAGAACAAGGAACTGGACGACGATGCCTATGAAACCATCGCGGCAACCCTGACAGAGCAGAACGCAGCGGCCGCAATGGAGTCACGGACTGTGTTCGAGAACTTCGTGGAGCAGCTATAACGGATATCCACGATTTTTGGTCATGAAGTCGCCGAAAGCTGCTATATACAGTAGTTCTCTCTGGTTACGCTAACGTAAGATTTTAAAACTCTCCGTATAAGGATTCCGTGTGGATACGATGTCTTTTGGTGATTATGAGCCGGAGCAGATTGAGGAAAAGTGGCAGCAGTACTGGGTGGAAAACGAGACATACGCGTACAAGGGCAGTGAGGATCGTGACGCTGTCTTTTCCATCGACACGCCGCCACCCACTGTATCGGGTCATTTGCATATGGGCCACCTGTACGGGTTCACACTGCAGGATTTCGCCGCCCGATTCCGCCGCATGATGGGTAAGGACGTGTTCTACCCGTTCGGCTACGACGACAATGGGATCGCCAGTGAGCGGTTGACAGAACGTGAACTGGGGATTGAGCACCAGAACTTTACGCGGCGCGAGTTCCAGGAGAAGTGCCGTGAAGTGTGTCAGCAGTATGAATCCGAGTTTACCGAGAAGATGCAGGCGCTCGCGTACTCCATGGACTGGAACAATACATACAAGACGATCGAGCCGCGCGTGCAGCGCATCTCCCAGCTCTCATTTATCGACCTGTACGAGCAGGGCCGGGAGTACCGGCAGAAGGCACCGGCCATCTGGTGCCCGGACTGTGAAACCGCGATCTCGCAGGTGGAGACGGAGGACAAGGAGAAAGCCTCCCACTTCAACGACATCCGGTTCCCGCTGGTTGATGACTCCGGAAACTCCGAAGGCGTTTCCGTCGATCGAGCGAACTCTTCGAGTTCGTCGAGTGAAGGCGATCTGACGATTGCCACGACCCGGCCAGAGCTGCTGCCGGCGTGTGTTGCGATCTTTGTGCATCCGGAGGACGAGGAGCACCAGTACCTGGTTGGGAAGCATGCACGAGTGCCGCTGTTCGGGCAGGAAGTCCCGATCATCGAGGACGAGCGTGTGGATATGGAGACCGGGTCCGGTATCGTGATGTGCTGTACGTTCGGCGACCAGACCGACATCGAATGGTACCAGGCGCACGACCTGCCGCTCCGCATCGCGATCGACGAGTCCGGCACCATGACGGAGCAGGCCGAGGATTATGAAGGCATGAGCACGGAGGAAGCCCGGGACGCGATCGTGGAGGAGCTGGATGCGGAAGGCTACCTGATCGACAGCCGGGACATCACCCACACCGTGCAGGTGCACGAACGCTGCGAGCACGACGTCGAGTTCATGGTGTCAAAGCAGTGGTATATCGAGATACTGGATCACAAGGACAAATATCTGGAGGCCGGCCAGGAGATGGACTGGTACCCGGAGAAGATGTTCACCCGGTACAAGCACTGGATCGAAGGATTGCAGTGGGACTGGCTGATCTCTCGGCAGCGCGACTCCGGCATCCCATTCCCGGTCTGGTACTGCACAGCATGTGAACAGGAAGTGCTTGCAGATAGGGAGCAGCTCCCGGTGGACCCGATACAGGACGAACCCCCTGTGGATACGTGTCCGGAGTGTGGATATGATGAGTTCGAGCCGGAAGAAGATGTACTGGACACGTGGGCGACAAGTTCACTGACTCCACTCATCAACGCGCGCTGGGACTGGGACGACGAAGCAGGCGACTTTGTGATGGAGCGGCCAGAGCTGTACCCGATGAACGTCCGACCGCAGGGCCACGACATCATCAGTTTCTGGCTGTTCCACACCGTGGTCAAATGCCTGGAACATACCGGCGAGGTGCCATTCGACTCTGTGATGATCAACGGTCACGTGCTGGACGAGAACTGGGAGAAGATGAGCAAATCCAAGGGCAACGTGGTGACACCGGACGAAGTGCTGGAGCAGTTCCCGGTAGATGCGGCACGGTACTGGGCCGCGGGAGCCGCCGTGGGAGACGACTTCCCGTACAAGGAGAAGGATCTTGTGACCGGCCAGAAGCTGATGCGGAAGCTCTGGAACGCGTCCAAGCTGGTGGACATGCTGACGCCAGAACACGATCTGGACGAGCCGGAGGAACTGGATGCGATCGATGAGTGGCTGCTGGCAGAGATGGATGAGAATATCGCGTACATCACGGAGCAGCTGGATGACTACAAGTACGCGAAGGCGCGGAACCGGCTGCGCGAGTTCTTCTGGAACGTGTTCTGCGACAACTACCTGGAGATCGCGAAGCAACGCCTAGATGAAGAAGATAATCTGTCTGCGCAGTACACGCTGCAGCAGGTGCACCGCCGGTTCCTGAAACTGTTCGCGCCGTTCCTCGTGCACATCACCGAGGAGCTGTGGAACACCATGTATGAAGAGGACGGAAGTATTCACACGGAGGCGTGGCCGGAGCCGCTGGGTGTGGAGGCTGATCTGGATGCCGGTGAGGCGGCGATGGAGATCATCCATGGAATCCGGAAGTACAAGACGGATAACCAGATGGCGCCGACGGATCCGGTTCCACGGGTCGAGGTGTATGGGCCAGACGTGTCCGCGTTCGCAGATGCGATCCGGGACGTGATGCATATCGAGGAATTCGAGCAGTTAGATGCCCGGCCAGAGATGGAAACAACCATTGAAGAGATCAAGCTGAACTATGCGGTGGTCGGACCGAAATACGGCGACCAGGTCAGTGCGTTCGAGGAAGCGATTTCCGGTGGTGACTATGCGATTCGTGAGGATGAACTTGTTGTTTCCGGTGAGACGCTGTCGGATGATGAGTTTGAGGTCCATGAGGAAACCTCTTACGCCGGGAACGGTGAGATGATCGAGACCGAGAACTTTGTAATCATCGTCCTGTAGACGCGGTCAGCAGTCTGTATCGATGTATTCCTGTGCGAAGGAGTGGGCTTCGATCACGGCCTGTTCGTAGCTGTTTTGAATTTTATGTGCGTCTGCTGTGCCCAGTGCGTCGTGGTAGGATGTGAGTTCTGTAGCGAATGTTGCTGGGTCTGCACTGTCTGTGAGCTGGTTGTACAGGATGGAAAGCGTTGTTGAGCTATCCTGCTTGTCGAGTAACGTGCGGAACTTGTCCATGTCGCTCACAGTATGGTCGCCATTGAATATCTGTTCCTGGAGTTCATCCCGCTCCTGCTGGTCAAACGCGATACTCGTTTCAAGGTACTGTTCCAATGCTGCTTCGTACTGTTTCCACTGCTGTTCATCCAGTTCGGTGAGTTTGTCAAGGACGGCCTCATACCGGTCCGATCGTCCACCGTGGTCGTCAGACATACGTACGACAGGGACTCGAATATTTTTGTACGTTCATCCCCGTTCATCAGCAGTGGCTGCTGGAAACAGACTGGTACGCAAATATAAACATCACTACCTATCTCTGGTATGATGGTTGACAGTGTTGATTTCTCCATCCTGAAGGTGGTCCACGATAACGATACCCCTGTCTGGAAGAAACGGATTCATGACCTGTTGCATGACCGGTACGATGAACTGCCCAGTACCCCAGCCGTATCACTGCAGACGGTGGGGCGGCGGGTGGACCGGTTACATGCCGAGGACTATCTCCATATCCAGATCAGTCCGATGTCACAGACACAGCGACGGCTCGTACTGGCGTACAGCGTGACAGAGGCGGGAAGAACGGTGATGCGGCAGAAGCGGGAGGAACTGCTTGGTGAACTGTTGCATATAGATGGTGAACCAGGAGAATCTGCAGCGGATCGGCGCCACCGGAAAGTGGTTGTTGCCGGATTGGTATCGGATGAACTGGGACTGGCAACAGATACGCGGAACACCCTGTTGAACACGTTTACACTGGAAGAGATGGCGGCGCTGTATTCCCTGTACCGGACGAAGCAGGCAGTCCAGGTCCTGAACAGCAGGGACACCCGGCATAAACTGATGGAACTGGCCGGGCGGGACCGGTCACTGGCGAGTATCCTGGGATCGGACATACTGTCACCTGAATTCCGGTCACTGTTCCAGGCAGGGAAAGAATAACTGGCCGGGAACGGTCAGCTCCCAGCCACAAAAAATAGTTACAGTGCAGGATGCAGGAACACGGGCCGGAATTCAACGGTGTTTCGTTCACCGCACCGGGGACATGTTACCCCCATCGGCAGTTGCATCAAGCGGTAGTGTGGGCCGTTCCAGTGGCAGGCAGTACATCGGACGCGCATCAGGATATCACCAACTCCATACTGACGGAAGGACTACATATACTGGCAGTATGTTTCCCCTGCCGTGACCAGTACCGGACTTTGATAAGTAACGCAGTGATTCCATCATCAGTACTAGTACCGATTCTGACCGGTTTGAATATGCCTCGTACTGTTCGGAACGTTCGTTGTACGCGTCGGGCATACCTTGTTTTCCACGGTTACACCCATTGTATTTCTCTTTACTGGTGAGCGTTCCCGTACCGGTACTGCTTCCAGATTTGGACGATATGTTTATTTTTAAAGGTTATGTCGGGTATGTGTATATGGACGCATCAGATCAGTCCTATAGTACTCATTACAGTATAGACGAATATGTTAGTGCACGATTCAGTGATGATAATGGTGCCGTATATGATGTAGACGCAACTGTCCGGTCTTCCAAGCATGGATCCCGTCTACAGATTCGTGCAACACTCGACGAGGATGCTACCTATGGCGGTGCACTGTATCCCGCAGGTCAGGTTGAGGAGACGGTGGAAGAATCATTCGTCTTTTTGGGTGGAGGTATAACTGAGGAGCAACTGGCGGAAGGATTTTCCCGTGCACTCGATCCGAACACAGAAAGAGCGTTCGAGGAACACACCACCCACCTTGAAAATATGGATATAGAATGGATGGGCGAGTACAGGGACCTCTGACTCATGAGTTTATAATAGTTCTTTCACGATGTAATTTACGGTTCTTGGACCAATGGCAGCGGAGATGGACGAGTACGAGTTGAAGAACCTGATAGAGAAGCTGGAGGACATCCGGGGCAGGAACACGGAGCTTGTGTCGCTGTACATCCCGGCAGGCTACAGTATGAACAAGATCATCGACTTTCTCACGTCCGAGATCTCTGAGGCCGACAATATCAAGTCCAAGCACACGCGGAAAAACGTGCAGGCCGCATTGGACAAGATCAAGCGCCGGCTCAAAGAGGTCGGAGAAACCCCGGAAAACGGTGTGGCCATCTTCTGCGGGAACGTGTCCGAACAGGAAGGCAGACCCGACATCCAGATCTGGGAGGTCGTCCCCCCGGAACCGGTGGAATCACGGCGGTACCGCTGTGACAAGGAGTTCGTGCTGGGCCCACTGCGAGACCTTGTGGTGGAAAGCGACATCTACGGGATGATCGTGGTTGACAAGAGTCAGGCCGCGATCGGCTACCTGAAAGGGAACAACCTGCGGATCGTGCATGAGATGGAGTCCAACGTGCCTGGAAAGACGACGAAGGGAGGCCAGTCCCAGCAGCGGTTTGAACGCATCCGGGAAGGCATGTACGACACGTTCCTCAACGATATTGCTGATAAGGCACAGCAGGAATTCCTGCCGAAAGCCCGGGACGGCGAACTGCTCGGTATCCTGATCGGTGGCCCCGGGTTCGCAAAAGACGACCTCGTGGACAAGGACTACCTCCACAACGAACTGCAGGAGCACATCCTTGCCCGGAAAGGCACGAACTACTCCGGCGAGGAAGGCATGCACGAACTGATGAACAAGACGCAGGACCTCATCAAGGAAAGCCGCGCCATCAAGGAACAGCAGCTCGTCCAGGAATTCCTCACCAACCTGAAAGAGGAGAACGGCCTCTCCGCCTATGGCCTCGAAGAAGTCGCCCGCGCACTGAAGATGGGTGCCGTCGACACCGTATTGATTTCAGAGGACCTGGATATGTACGAGGTCATGTACACCTGCAATGACAACGAGGAGCACACGGACTACGTCCACGCCGATGACCTCGACGAACTGACATGTAATGATGGATCAAAGGCTGACATCGAGGAAAAGAAGGACATCGTGGACGTGATCAAGGAACGCGCCGACCAGATGGACTCCGATGTCTACCTCATCTCATCTGACAGCAAGGAAGGCACCCGCCTCAAAAACATGGGCGGGCTTGCGGCACTGCTCCGGTACCGGATTAGCTAAACTTTCCTTCTGAAACGCTTCCAACAAGTGTTGCACCTTCGATCAGGATGAAGAGGAGTAATAATCCACTGATGAGTATATGGAATAAAGGAGTTGCTTTTCCAAACAAGTAGAATATAGCCACCAAACACCCTCCTACTGAAGCAGTAAGTGGGAGAGACAGCGTAACCTCAACTCCCGATGCATCCAAAGCATCAACAGTTTGATTCACATACCCCCACTTTTCTTCCACCCTACATCCTAATTAAGAGGAAATATTATGCGACTAACGAGCAAATCCGCTATTCTTCGATTTTCGTAAATGAATTATTATAACCATTTTAAAGACTGAGTTATGGTTAGGGGACTGATGGCGGAAGAATCTGTTGCGCTTGAGGATGCGTACGATATGATCGAGGACGGGTCGTATACGCGTGAACTGTTTCTGAACCGGTTTGAGTTGTTCCGAGATACATCCGGTGAGGAGGCGATCGTTTACGATGTAGAGAAAGATGATTTCACCCGGTTACAGGATGACCACCTGTATGGGGCGATCCGCCGGTATTTCGGGGAGCGTGAGCGGCCGCCGCAGACCCGTGATATCGCGGTGTCCGTAGAGTATGAGCTTGATGGCTGTCCGCATGAGTACCGTGACCTGCTGGAGGAGTGCCAGGCACTCAACGGTAGCAGATATTCGAACACGTACCAGTTACCCGATGATAACCTCATGACCCTGACGTTCGAGCGGAACGACAGTAGTGCCGATACGATCAAAGTCACTGCGGTCGGGACCGGTCACCCTGGCCAGTCACTGCCCGATGACCTGTTCGAAGATCTGGTAACGCAGTCTGTAACCGTCCGTGAACAGGAGGGCGGACCATGGATCACCGGCGAGTTCGAGCACACCGATAACACGCAGAATACAGACGACACGTACGACGGAAGCAACGCACCGGTCACTGGAAAGTGACCAGTAATCAGTCCTCTACGCTGTGTTACTCCAGCATCCTAACTTCGTCAGCAGCGTTCTGCAGGGCGGTGGAAAACCCGTTGTCAATCCCGATGACCACGGTGCGTTTCCCGTGTTCCTTCGCTTTCTGGATGACAGGGAGGAAGTCGGCATCCCGTGTCACCAGTACGACCGTATCAAGCGTGTCGTTGTGGACGGCGTCCATCGCCTCGACTGCCATGTACACGTCGACATCGCTTTCCCGGTCTTTTTCGCCGCCCAATCCTAGTTCCGGTTCAAATCCCTGGGACATGATCGCCTCCACGAGCTTGCTGGACACGTGCTGGTTGAGAAAGACTTTCGCCACTTTGAGGGAGCCCAGTGACTCAACCGTGTCCCGGAGTACGTTAAGATCTACGTCGAACTCGTCCCGGATCATGTTCGGACCGTCAACGAAGACCGCGACCCGTTCCTCGTCTGATCCACTGTTCCGCCGTAACGTATCGAATACCATGTTCAATCACTGCTAATGGGGGGAGACCGGGAGTCACTGCTCAAGCTGCTGCTTGATCTCTCGGAGCAGCGTGATCATCTCATCGTTCTGCTGTTCGATCCGCTGCAGTACATCCGCGACATCCTGGTTCCCGTCTTTTGATGGTCGTACTGGGTGCTCCTGCGCCTGGCCCTGATCTGATGGAGTCGGACTGGACGATTCCTGTGTACGCTGTGTGTCCCGTGACGGCGATGTGGATGCAGCGTCCTGTCCGGTGGTTCCTGATGCTTCCTGTACCGTTTCCGGGGCGCTGGTGGCCGTATCGCGGGACGTATCGCCCGGCACCCCAATACTCTTCCGGTCATCGCCTATGTCTGTGGTCTGTTCGGTTTGTTGCTGTACCCCGGATTGCCGGGACGGCTGCTGTGATCCCATGTCTTCGTCAGTCGTCAGCACCTCGATGTCTGTGTCTGTTCCTGTATGTGTACGTGTAGCTGTATCGGTTGTATCTGACCGGTCCTCGGAGCGATCTGTCGATGCCGGAGTTTCGTCCACGCCGTCCTCTTCGTCCCGTGCACGTTCTGCATCCTTTTTCAGTTGTTCAAATGCCATCATACCCTCTCCATCTTCATCGCCATCTTCTGAATCGGCGTTTTCCGCTTGCTGCGACTGCTGTGCCTCGCTGCGGACCGAGTCCTTGACTGAATCGTAAAATCCCATCTGTACATCTACCACATGTCACTATCTTTTAACGGATTGTCCCGATCACTCTCAGATGCGGTTACACCGGCAATCTCTTCCAGAAGTTCGATAATACGCTCATTCTGTTCAAGTACCTGCTCCAGTCGGTCATCGGCTGGACCATCCCGTCTCGTGCCTGTACCAGGTTCCCGGTTACCACGGTCCTCTCCAGCTGTATCCGTATTTGAGGATGAAGATGATTTCATACCAGGAAGGATAAAGCCACCGCCTCCGTCATCGTCCGTGCCCTCATCACCGTCATCGCTACCAGTTGTAGTTGTACGGCGATCACCGGTGCCGGCCTGGGAACGACTACGACTGTTCTTTCGTGAAGAACGATTCTTCCGCGATCCAGGTGCACGCAGTTCTACTTCGGAGGGTTCCTCAGCCTCACGTTCCTGCGCCCGTTGCTTACGCCAGCTTCGTCGTTTGACCTGAAGCTCGATCTCCTCGTTCTCATCCCGGCCACGAATCCTGTCGAAAAGACCCATCTGTACCAGTAGCACTTGGTCACGCCAGTTTTAATGTGTTTTGATGTAAGATCGCGTGCGAATACTGTATTACACTACCGCCGATCACGGATCTGCTCCAGCAGATCGATGATACGCTCGTTCTGCCGCATAATCTGCTGTAACTCGGTACGGATCTCGCCCCCCTCGCCTCCCTCACCCTCTGCAGGTAGATCAAGATTGTAATGCGTTGGCGCAGGCGGCTCCTCCGGTTCGTTCCGGCCACGAGGACCCTGTGACTGCTGGCGGGGCGGCCGTTGCTGTTGCGGCTGCTGTTGCTGTCCCCGGTTCTGGCGCTGCATGCCCGGACCAGTCGACGGTGAGGTGTCTTTCCCGCGTTCAAAGTTCGGTGGTTGCTTCATGTCCATCCCACTATCTCTGCCCATATCCTGATGATCCTGTCCACGACTATTCGGCCTACCGGGTTCGTTTCCCGGCCCCTTTCCAGGGTCCTGGGGTCTGTCCGGTCCTGGGCCGTTGTCAAATCCTGGTTCATCAAAACCACCCTGACCCGGGTCTGCTCCAAGTGCCTTCGGCTCATCAAACTGATCTGGTTGATCGAAATCGTTCTGCGGTCCTGTACCCGGTCCCGGCGGTGGGCCGCCCGGTCTATCGGGACTATCTGGCCCTGGACCGTTCCTAGCAGGACTCTGGTTCTCGGACCCCTGTGGACCAGTGCCCTGTGGACCAGTGTTTTGTGGGTCGCGACCCCGATTCGCGTTCTGCGGTCCGCCCTGTTGGGGTGGTTCACGGATCTTCTTGCCAGAACGTTGTGCCCTCCCGGCTCCCGACGATCCCTCCGTGTCAGGGCCTTTGTTCTTCAGCTTATCCGTGATGGATTCTATCAGTCCCATTGTCACAGCGGTTATCTTTAAATTCGAGGGTACAAGAGTAGTATGTACGAGTATTACCCAGGCCCCTTAAATAAGCTTGGGAGTGTATTGACGCGTAAACCTATCCCTGTAGCGATTGATGGCTGGTTCACCATGGCGAAGGACTACTGTATGCATGGCTGTTATCCCGTGGACAAGAAGTGGCATGGCGGCAGCTTCAAGCTTTCTGAGGGAGATATTCAGGATATACTTGGTGTGAGTCCAGGTGGACTGGAAAGCCGGATGGGCTCGGAGTTCTACAAGGGGAAGGGCGACCTGGTGATCAAGGACATCTTCGTGTTCCGACGGCTCGTGGACGAGTTTGGCCCAGAGACCGGGGAGGAACTGTTGAAGGCTAAGAAGCCGAACGGTGAACCGTACATACGGGGTGCGATAGGTCGGGACGACGAACCGATCGAGGACAAGAAAAAGAAACGGAAGATATCGATCTCGACAGTCGGGCAGGGCCCAGAGATGTCGGCGTACCTGGACATGGTAGACAAGCTATCCACACATTACAAGTTCGAGACCGTGAGCAAGGTAAAGGACGCGTTCTGGGCGACCCCGGAATCACAGGTGCATCAGGAGATCTCGCAGCGCCGGCAGCAGATCGAACAGCAGCTCGGCCGTACCCTGTCCAATCTGTCTGACCTGTACGAGGAAAAGCAGTTGCTGGAACACGACATGCGGAAACTGGAGGCACGTCTCGGACACGTGAAGGCCTACGAGGAATCTACCTCTAAATCCGCGGGCAAAGGTAAAGATGGGGATGATTCTGGCGGGTACGAGGGCTACGAGGACGAGTTGAAGGCGGATTTTGTGGATCTCGTAGATCAGCATGTGGGGCGGCACTCCATCCTGCAGATGCAGGCGAACGACGTGTTCCCATCGATCACTGCGGACTTCTACAGCATGACCGGACTGGAGGATTTGCAGTCAGGGCATCTGAAGAACCTGCCGGAGAACGAGAAGGCGGTACTGCGGAAGAAGTGGAAGCTGTACCAGCAGTGGAAGCAGCAGTTCCAGACCGCGGTCCGGTCCCGGTACGAGGACGTAAAACGGCGGCTGAACTCGGTACTGACCTCCATCGAACAGACGGAAAAATGGGTCCGGCCCTACGTACAGGACATGCAACAGATCACGTCGGACTACGAGATGCAGCTGGATACTGCACACGGTCTGGGCACGTACCTGGCTATCGGGAATGCGAACGTGTACCGGGCGATGAAGGTGATCGGTGCCAAAGACATGAGCCCAGGGCAAAAAACCGACCTGTACTACGATGTCGTTATTATGCATGGGACGAACGGGTCCCTGCCCAGTATGGAGAATCCACAGGCCGCGGGCCAGGGTCTGGCCCTCTTTGCCGTATCGTTTGAAGAGCTGCTGTGCTGTAAACACGTATACGAAGCTGTATTCCAGGCGCAGGTCGATGAAGAAAAAGAGCGGGTGAAAGAATATATCAAAAAGTACATCGGAGAGACCGGCCCCCTCGTCACGCAGGAGGAGCTGGACGAGAAAAAGGCCGAACTGCAGGACCGGTTCAATACCGGAAAAGGATTCGGGAAGAAACTGGGTGACGACGAGGAATCGATGATCGAACACGCGGACACCATGGATGAACTGGAACGGATCGAAACCAGGCTTGACTGGAAACATAATCGTCCCTCGGTGGTTGGCCGCCTGAAAAACAATGTCCGGCAGTTCTTTGGGGCGACAGATGACTTCTTCCACCCTAACCCGACTGAACTCCGGCGGGAACTGATAGGGCCGGGATTCCCGACACAGTTTTACCTTGACTACAAGTACAGCAACGACCTGTTCGTCATGAAGTAGCAGGAGTGATGTGAGACAGATGGTAGATGCGATCAAGTGGCCGAAATCGCTGACAATCCCCACAGAGATGCGGGAGTTCAAGAAGCGGTTCCTGTCCCTGCTCCGGAGTGAGGACGAGGTGGACCGGGAACAGGAACTGAACTACGTGGTTGCCGTCTCCTCGGGGAAAGCTGTGACCGAGGAGATCCCCAGTCAGATCGGGCGTCGTGCCGGGTGGGCATCCACACAGGGCGCGAACTTCGTGGAAATCATCATCGAGAACCCGGCACAGCTCATCATGGACCAGGACATGCTGATTAACCTTGCACACCACCTGAACCTGCACTACAACATCCACTCCTCGACGAACTTTGCGTACGGGATGGCGTACCGGCAGGCGCAGGGCCAGGGATTCGACCCGGTACACGAGTACAGCGTCAAATTACTGACCGAGATCGGCCGGTTCCGGAACGCACTGGTGAAACAGGGACTGGACCCGGCGGAAGATGGATTACCGCGGCTGTATTCGATCAATCCGCACATGGCGGTCTCCCAGATGCCGGCGGAGGAGGACCGGCTCGCACAGGACGTATCCGTTGACCCGTTCGGCAAGGAGATGCGGTACAGTGATATATTCGAAAACAAGCAGACCAGGCTTGGTATCTGGAAATACTACTTCTGGGAGTACCAGAACATGAAAGACGATCCGAACGCGTTCGCCCAGATATTGAACGTCATCGAACCGGTTGATAACGTCGATGACTTTACCCGCCGTAACCTCATCGATCTCCTTGAAGATGAGAACTATATTAGCGAAACGGTACTGGCGTTTATCCGGGAACTGGTCCGAGAACGCGAAGAGATTGCCCGGAATTTTTTCAACCTCCAGGCATTCCAGCTTCAAGACCTTCCGGACAGTCTCGACGAACTGAAGAACCATCGGAACGGATCCGGATACGCATACCAGATCGCAACCACGGACTTTGCGGAGGCCAGAGAACAGATTGAGGAACAGCTTTTAGCGGAGACAAGACGTCAACTGGAAGACATAAAACAACAGCTAGCCCAAATGTCAGAGGAATCTCCACAGTACAGTTCGCTTGAAGGACAGAAGGAGGAACTTGAAGAACAGTTAGCTGATTTGGAACAGTTTGTCGGCCGTATACCCGATAAAGAAACCGTGTTGTTGACGACAAACGAGTGGCGTGAACTCGAAGAGGAAGCACGATACAATATGCTTGACCGTGACAGTGAAGCGTTTCAAGAAGTGACAGCGTTTTTCGGAAGTGACGATAGTGAGTACGAAGACAAACACATGAGACCATCCAACGTTATGCAACGGCTTGCCGGGTCACGGCAACTGTTCCAGGGTGAGTTCAACAAAGAGTCAACCATCTTCCGGCGGTTAATGCCGCTATGGATGCCGTTCGCTGAGGAAGAGCCAGTCCAACAGATCTGGCAGGGGATTACAGGAGAATCGTTCAGTGATCACGAAGAGGTCGTCGAATGGCTCTATCATGGATCGGACGCGGCGATGGACAATCCTCGGAAAGAAGAGGACGTGATCGCGGCAGCGACCGGTGCCTACGTGTGGGGGCATTTCACGCAGATCCCGCCCGGATACGACAAGACGCTGGTCCAGCACCTTGAAGAGGTAGAGATGTTCATGACGTTCGAGGCGCACTTCGCCGGACCGGCCGAAAACACACGGATATGGAAGCCGAAGGACATGATCGAGGTCGTGAAAGGGATCAACAATACTGTCATCGAGATCAAGGACGAGCAGGGGAACGTGGTGGAGGAACGGACTACGGACCAGACCCGGGTCACCATCGACATGGAACACCTCGCCACGCAGAAAGTGGACCCGATGTGGGTCATCAACCCGGACGAACCCGGACAGAATCGGGGATACAAAGGGATCGACGAGGGAGACGGCAAGTACATCCTGATGCAGCACGTGACACACCCATACATCACCGAAGGCGGGCCTGGCCACGACCACGGCCCAATCAAACGCGGTGACACCCTGGTCTACGAGTATATCTACCAGCTCGTGGAACGCGGCATGGCACAGGACGAACAATACCCGGCCGTATTCATGTACGAACTTGGAGCGGAGAAAACGGAGACCCTGTACCTACTCCGACTCATTATGAAAATGATTGAATACGGGATAAAACCTCACG
>CAZCWR010000008.1:0-20045 GCA_964502455.1 uncultured archaeon
GAAGAAACTGAAGCAGGGCCGCTTCCAGATGGCAGAAATGTACCTCGAATCACTGGAAGAGAAACTGCTGGATTGACGTGGAGGTGACAGCGACATTGGTCTGAAGAGAAGAAGATTGAGAAGAAAAAAGGGGATATGTGGGGTGTGATGGGGCTGGTTAGAGGCCGCCGGTGCCAGGAGCTGTGGTGTTGCCTGTCTGGTTGTCTGTCTGGTTTGCTGTGTCATTTGTTGTTGGTTCTCCTGGGAGTGGTTCTGGTTCGTCGGGGAGCTGTTCTTCTTCCGGTGGTTGTTCTGTTGGTCCGTCCCCGCCGTTCCCGAGTAGTGCGAGGCCGACGACCAGTACAAGGACGACTGCCAGTGCGGCGACAGCCCACCACGTAAGACTCCGTGACCGATCCGTCGTGTTTCGTGCCATGACGCCCTCTGATACGTGAACACCTTTAAAACGGGTATCTGTTTCAGGGATTTCCTGTCGCAGATAGTAATACCACTACTGCCGTCAGTGAGCGTGGTACTGCCATAACCGGCACTGGTACCGCCTTCTACCGGTATCCGGTACCCGTGAACGATGTAGCAGGAGAATACTATTGAACGTGGTGTATCTGTCCGGTGGTCAGGAGCCTATGACCGGTGTTCCCGGTACTGGTCGAGGTGGTGCTGGATGATATGGACCACAGCCTGCTCCGTAAGCTGTGTGCGTGACACCGTGTACACGTTTTCTGTGTCCGTTCCGGCGGGCTGCTGGTCACCGGTAATCAGTAGTTTCGTGGCGTCCGTGTCCAGGCCGCGGATGATGTCGTTAACATCGTCCTGTGGGATGGTGGAGACGATCAGTGTAGCGGCGTCAGCGTTCACCCGGTCCCAGGTCGCCGGATGGAGCATGTCACCGAACACATGATCCACACCGTCTGCGCTGGCGGTCCGCGTCGCTTCCGGATCATAGTCCACGACGACAAGTGGTGGGTCCTGGACGGTGAACTGGTCGACCAGTGCCTGGCCCGTATTCCCGTAGCCGGCGATGATAACGTGATTCTTCAGTTCGTCAGCGACGTGTGACTGTTCCGTGGCGTGCACTGATTCATGGATGTCGATATACGTTGACAGGGTTTCGTATAACTGTTCGGAGTGATGGGCCGTCAGTGCGGACGTGATAAGGGTGATGGCGAATGCCAGCAGGATGCCCTGAAGAACCGGGGTCTGGAACGTTCCTGTACCGACACCAAGGATAACGGCGATAACCGCGAACTCACTGACCTGGTCAAGGCGGGACGCTGTCAGGTATGCGGTCCGGGAATCATGACCGGTCCACAGCAGTCCGCGGAACACGATCAGCGGTACCACGATCAATGATACCACGGTCAGACCGCCGGCCAGCACCAGTGCATAAGGCGATGGCACCGTGAGAAGCGCCCCGATGAAGATGAACGTGAACGCGGTGAAGAAGTCACGGAGCGGGTCCAGCGCGTCAAGCAGGTCGGTGTTTGCCACGGGTCGTGACAGCAGGACACCGGTCGCGTACGCACCGATCACTGCTGGCACGCCGATGGTGTCAACCGTGGTGATAACAACAAGCAGGACGGCCAGTCCGGTGATCATCAGGAGTTCGGGACGGCGCTGCGTAACCCGATTTAGCATATGAGCTGCTGTGTGCCGTCCGAAGAACGCGGCACTCAGTATAATGAGCGATACCCCCACACTGTACAGCGTTGCTGCCGTGACCGGTGAGGTGAGGAACACGGTCAGCAGGACGACGGCGACGATGTCCTGCAGGATATTGATACCTTCCGCGATACGGCCGTGCAGCAGGTTCAGCCGTACTTCCCGCTGCACGATATCCTGGTCCACGAATGTGGAGCTGAGTGCTGCCGCCACCCCGACCAGGAGGATATCGCGTGATGCGGCGCCGATCAGTGTCATCAGGATGGTCACTGCCGCTGCGATACCGCCAATCTGGAGGAATGACACAAGGGAGATGCTGGTCCATTCGCGTGACAGGTGTTCGGTCCGGGTATGGAGCCCGACGAAGAAGATAAGGAACAGCATCCCGACATACGCCAGGTCAAGGAATGCGGAGAGGTCCACAAGATACCCGGCGAGGACGCCGGTCATGATATACGCCGGATACACCGGCAGTCCATGGCGATGGATGGCAAAGATGATGGCTGCCGCCGTTACGAACAGCAGTGTCAGCGCACCGAACAGCTCACTCATCTCCGGTCACCTTCTGGTCTGGCTGGTCAAGCAGTTCTCTGACGCGTGTGGCGAGTGTCTTCCCGGCGAGCTCGTGCTCCAGCAGCACGTGATTCGCGCCCTGCTCGTACAGCCGGTCACGATCTGTTTCGAGGGCGGCGGACAGGATCCGGATGTCCGCCTGTGCCGTCTCTTCCAGGATTTCCTGGTTCACCTCGTATTCCTCGGACAGACTGAGGACGATCGACGCCTCCCCGATATGCGCTTCCTCCCGGAGTTCCCGGTGATGGAAGTCCCCAAACACGTGGAAATAGGGGGATTCCTCCAGTTCATCCGCCGTGTCCGGGTCGCGGTCCACGACCACGACGGTGTCCACATGATCCGTGATGAGCGGGATCACAGTCTTCGATACCTCGGTGTATCCGAGGATGACAGCATGGTCGCTGAACTGCTGGCGTTCCACGTCCATCTTCCGTTGCTTTCCCACAACGGATTCAAGGTACGGCTGCACCTGGTCGAATATCTGGTTGTTGTACAGGACCAGGTAGGAGGACAGCCCCATCGTGGTGATCGCGATGATGCTGAGGAATCCGACCACTTCCTGCCCGATGTACTCCGCGGTCAACGGTGCACTGGCGGCAACGGTGCCGAAGATGATAGAAAACTCGCTAGTCTGTGTCATGTTTATCCCGACCTTAAACGACGTGTTCAGCGAGTACCGCTGCCACTTCACCAGTGTAAAGATAACGAGGAACTTCCCGGCCATCAGTAATACGGCAGCGATCAGTGCTTCCTGCCAGTAGAACGTGAACTCCTGCAGCGTGATGTTTAACCCGAAGTTGACGAAGAACAGTGCCATCAAGAACTCGGTCAAGGGGCGGACCCGTTCCCGGAGCTCCATCGTATACGGGAGCTGTGCCAGACCCAGCCCGGCGAGGAACGCCCCGATCTCTGGGGACAGCCGGGCGTACTCCGCGGCATACATGAACAGGAAACACCATCCCAGTCCGATGACGAACAGGTAGTGCGGGTTTTCCGACATGTGCCGGAACACGCTGGAGAACACGGACCGCGCCGACCCGACCGCGATGACTGCAATCAGCAGGAGCGTGACCAGAATCAGCAGGCTGCTGACCGCGAATCCCTGCCACGTCGTGACCTGTGCCGTCAGCAACGCCATCAATATGATGACCACGATATCCTCGGTCAGCAGGACACCGATATGCAACTTCCCAGAGGTCAGTGTGTTCTCGTGCTTGTCCGTCAGCAGTTTCATCACGACCGCGGTCGACCCGTACATGGTCGCGAACCCGATGACGGCAGCGGCCACCGGCGGGAACCCGAGTAGCATCGCGACCAGCATCCCGAACAGGGACAGGGACAGCATCATCCCAGCCGCTGTCTTCATGATCGACCGCAGCATATGCTTCACTTCCCGCACATTCATCTCCATCCCAATCAGGAACAGGAGGAACGCCAGTCCCAGCTCGCTCATGTCCGCGATGAACGGTGTCGGCTGCACAAGGTCCAGGAACGCTGGTCCGATCACGATCCCGGCCACGATGTACGCCACGAGGGTAGGCTGTTTCAGCCAGATCGCGGCCACACCGAGCACTGCCACCGTCACCGTGATGATCGCGAACGCGGTGAGATCGACTGGGAGTGTGGACATACAACTGGTGTGTTACTGCTACCGCCTTAACTACATTCGCATCTCCGTGTAGTGTTAAGAACTGATCGTGGGTATGGGTGTACGGTATTATCAGGGACGTTTCTCGGGGAAACCGCTGGATCCGCTCTCACAGCAGGGTCCTTCCCGGAGGCCGACCGCGTTACCGTTCTTGATGATGCAGATACTGTCGGCGTCCTGAATCTGGTTGTTCTCCAGATAGACTTCTCCGGTAGCTGCTGACTGTGTGCCCGTGCCGGGAACGTCTGCCTGTATTATACGGTTCTCGGTTATAGTCAGTACATACTGGTCTACCGGGGGGTCGTAGGTGACAGCAATATGCTCGTTGCGTTGTCCGGTGATCGCTGTGATATGGTCTGATACTTCTTCTGCAAGGTTTTCCTGCGTGCCGGCTATGATGCTCTCGGATTCTGACCCGATAAACTGTGCGGCGATCGGGAGAAAGAGCATGCCAAGAATGATCATACCGAGGACGAGTATCATCTCGGTGGTTGCGGTCATACCGGTACGATCCGTGTGTTGCATATTGATCGCCGTGTTACTGTGTTAGTTCAACCGTGTTGATGCCACTGTCGCAAACGTTAGGAGTCTCGTCCTGTACATGACATGTACGGAGCTGTTGTGGCTCCCGGTCAAAGACCTTTGGGCAGGGGACATGCCGGTCTGGGCAGGTGAACTCATTGTCGATGTCACGGTCTGCCACGTTCAGACTGAGATCGAACCGCCAGGTGATTGGTTCAAGCTCTGTTTCTCCTGGGACGGACAGGAACTTGTGGTCGGTACATTCCACCTTTACGTCTGCCCAGACCTCGAACTCGAGATCAATGGCGGATGTGGCCTTGATAGTGTCTTCCGACCACTGTGTACAGTAGGATCCACAGGCACCACCGCCACCACCACCTGGACCGGCAGGCGGTGGACTGGGGCTGTCCTGGACAGGTGTGACGCGTGTCGTATCGTCAGATCCCGTGTATGCTGTACAGGAGCTTTGGCGTTCGAGGCAGGTACCACAACCGCCCGCAGCAGTCTTTTCACATGCCGGTGCGTCCACGTTCTGGCCGTCAAGCACTGTTGTAACCTTCCATCCCGGGTAAGGATTGCCGTTCCGCTCCTTATATTCGAAGGAACATGCGACCTCATCGTCGTCGAAGTATTCTTCGTTGTTCTCAAGTTCGTCCAGTTTGTTTTTGATCCCTTCAGATACGGCGGATTCGATCATCTCCGGGTGGTCCGGCAACCAGAACTCCTCGTCCTGAACGCATTCTGCCGTCCCACAGCCGTGGGTGACGGATTCGCCACTGTCGGGGACCTGCCGTAACTGTTCCAGTACGCTTCCTTCGATATCCTCGTTTTCCACCCATGACTTGGCAACGTTATGGACGTGCCAGAACCTGTTATACGTTACGCGTTGGCTCGTAGTAACCTCGTCATCTCCCCGGACGATACTCCCGTTCTGATGGGTGATGTTGATGCCGTCAACGTTGATACCGACAAGAAAGTTATCGTTGTCCGATTGATCCATCGGCGTCCTGTATCCGACTTCTGCGCATTCCTGCTGGCCGATCCAGTAGAACCATTGATCCTGTTTTCCGTGGAGTTTATCGAGCCATGACTCCATGTTCTCCTGTGTGAACTGTGAGGCTGTCTGGCGTACCAGTTCCGTCTCCGGTGCCTGTGCGTTTCCATCACAGAGCCAGTACCGGTAACGATCCTCTTCCTGTTCCCGGCCACTGAGCTGTGCCGCCTCATCTGTCGCGTGGGTGGCAGAAACACCGAGACTGGTTTTCATGAACAGCAGTGCATTATCGATGTTGGCCTGTGAGATATCGATTTCGGTCTGGTCAATGATATCCGATTCCTCCTGCCCGACTGTTGTCTGTGCCTGGTACCAGCCGGTAACTGTCAGGGCAGCAGCAAGAATAACGAAAACCGCGAGATAGGTGTTCTGTCCAGACCGTACCGTTGAGTGAGAGGAGGTCAGAATTGTGCTGTTCACCGTAGCATCATCTCTGTACCCGGTTTTTCGTTGTCTTCCATATAAAGGTAACGTTTAGCGGTAGCAGAACAGGCATACGGGCGATGTGTTTTTCCCTGGAGAAACGGTGTGTGGGGGCTGTAACCAGTTACTCCCGCCATCGATACAGGAAGGCGGTCGTGACAGTGCCCTGGGGGAGTGGTACGCGGATGGGTGCGCCAAGGACCTCTGCATTGGCCGGTGGTTCCTCACCGATGGTTATAACACGTTCCTCCTCTTTGTCGCACGGTAGACGCAGATAATAGTTTCCGGGGATGGTCTCGTCGAGTACGGCTTTGATATCTTCCTCGGTTTGGAACTGGATGGGTTCAGACGGTGATACGGTGTAGCCGTAACCTTCCTCTTCCTTGCCATAATCACAGGCATAGATCAGGACTTGGACGAGGCTCGGGTTCTGCTGGTGAGGGACGATCAGGGAGAGATCATGCAAGTTCTGAAGCGTGACGTGGCCGCCGTAGACGGTCGTCGTATCGGCCAGAACGTCTGCGGTTTCACCGGTCGACCGTACCTGTGTATCGTAGAGAAGCAGTGCGATAACTGCGATGATGAGTACGAGCAGCATCAACTGCAGGATTTCCCCAATACCGTTCCGCGATGTATGTGTCTTATTCACTGATACGCACCGTGTCGGTTTCAGGGTCATAGGAAATCTGGAGCAGGTGTCGCCCCGGGGTAAGTGTGAATTCCTCGATATTCTCCGCCCGTATCACACTGCAGCTGTCTTTTCCCGGGGTGGATATGCAAATCGATGCCTCCTCGGTTGTTTCCGTAGCGCCGATATTAAACTGGGTGAAGTTGTAGTAAAAAACACCCAGTCGACCCCGTTCATCGTACTCGGCTTCGCCGTCCGTCGTATCTATCCGCCGAGGATGTATCAGCTGTGTCTCGTTACAGGCAGGTTCTGCACATTCGAGGGTTAACGGATCGAGATACATGTCCGGATGCCGTTTGTTCGTCGCGATCACCTGCAGCGAGGCACCTTTGTATCCGGTGATGTGGTTATCCGGATCTGCAAAGTTGATTGTCGACCTGTCATACTCGTCCGAGTCAAACACCTTATACCCGTTCACGCCCACGACAAGGTCCGTATCGACGGTGACCGAATAACTGCAGGACTCTGAATCGTAAAGACGATACTCGGTCTCTACAGGCCGTTCGATCTCGGTCTTCTCCCCGTATATTTCCTGATTTGCACTCACCCAGAGTGTACCACTGGTCGGTTCTTCCAGCTGTTTGCCCTGCCGAACGAGATTATTCACTGCACCGACGAGCCGTTCAAGGTCGCCGTCCCGGAGATTCACCAGCATCGTGCCGTGTGTCGTATAGTCCCCGGTGCGTTCCGTTGTGACTGGGAATGCCATCGTATACTCGTTGCTTAGGCTGCGTCCTTCCGACCCCTCGAGTTGCCCGAACCGGTACTCCTGGTTCGTACAGACGGCTCCCGGATCTTTTGCCACACTGTCCATGATTTCGTTCGGGATGCGACTCGGATCACTGTACTGGTAGAACGTCCCGCCGGTGTTCTGGACGACATCCGCCATCGTATCTTTGACATCGTTCGTCTCCGTATCACCGTACAAATCGGTCGTCCGCGTCCCCCAGATACCGTCACTGAGAAGATTGACGTTCACCTCGTGTGCGGTGGCACGTGATACGATATCGTTCACGAGATCCTCCTCCGTATCGATCACGCCATCCCGTCCCTCGGTCCGGAAACCATTCTCGTCCACACCACCTGTTGGCGCGTGATTACCGATAGCGACCAGCACCCGCTTATCGAATGACATCTCCCAGGGATGATTCTCCAGGATCCATTTCGAGGCCACCCCCCACGCGGACAGGCCATAATCCCGTGACGGGTCGTACTCGACGAGGTCCTCCCCCTCCCAGGCGGTTACCTGATCCACACATTCGGGGACGTTACTGCTGTGGTCATAGGTACCACCACCGATATCGTCCGGAATCTCCATCGGCGATCCCTGCCCGTCCTGAGGAGGCCACGACTGTCCTGGGGCGTATACCGTCGTATTGACCAGCCATCCGCGCTGTTCGAGTCCGGCCTCAATGCTGTCGATCTCGTTACATATCTGTTGCCACGCATCATCCTTCCCCCGGTCTGCTTCGGCCGTAATCACCAGTTCTGCTTCCCGTCCCCACGTAGCCTGTGATGGGAGCACACACGTCGTTTCCGGGTGAAGCGGGATGTATACGTTATCAATCACGATATCAATAATCCGCTCCTCAATATCCTCCTCTTCTGCAAAGAAGTATTCGCCGCCGGTCCCCTCGGCAAGCATCTCCGCGTACTCGATATGCCAGTCCCACGGTTCCACACCGTCTGGCACGTAGTCACGCTCAGTCACGCTCCGTGGATCACCAAGGAGGGGGAACGCGGTCACCCGGTTTGCAGTCGCAGCATCGATCGCCCGGTTTGTCTCTCGCAGATGCTCCTGCCGCCCAGGATTGGGACCACGTTCTTCGTCACACGGAATGATGATCGGCCGGTTCATCCACTGTCCGTTGTTCCTGTACCAGCCGTTCCACCCGGCCAGCGGACCGTACTCGGCCGGACATTCATCGGTGATCGGGAATGCCAGCCGGGTTGTGCCATCCCGCCAGTCGTACTCCTGTGCCGCCCAGGTCACGGCGTTCGCCCAGTCCTCGTAGTGGCCGACAGGCGCCTCTTCCAGTTTGTCATCGATACACGTTGTCTGCAGGATTGTCTCGATCTCACCGTCTGAAATCTCCTTGTCCAGCTGCGGTGTCAGGCCGTACACAGTAAACTCCACGTTGAACCCTCGTCGTTCCAGCTCCTCGATGATATCGTCCTGTGCGTCACACAGTCGCTGGAGTTCTTCGTCACCTGATTCCCGTGGGTCACCACGGATTGAGGCGCTCATGTCCACGAGAAACACGAGATCGACCCGGGGATTCATGTACTGGCGGCCCCGGACAAACTTCTCCTGGACCGTGACATCATACCCGAAATCGAAATCCTCGCTGCAGGGGGGTTCCCGGTGCCGGAACGTCTTCTCGTATTCGATCAGCTGAGGTACGTTCAGCAACTGCTGGTTTGCCGCACCCGAAGACCGTAAACAGTTGGCCAGGCCCTGGAAATCTTTCCGTACCTCCTGTTGGAGATCGATCTGCCGTGCGTCCTGCTCCATCCCCATCTGGAAGTCGGACACAGTGACAAGCAGAAACAGGAACAGGACCGTGATCAGAATCAGCATCACTGGCTTGATATACGTACTGAACTGGCCTCTTCGCTGCCTCTCCCCGCCAGAACACTGCTGATGCACTGTTGATCTAATGCTATAGTTCCATGTCGCTTGATTAAATAACTTGGCCATCTGACGGTATATACCCGGCTGTTATCCGGTTCCCTGATACCGCAGACACGGATCTGGTCACGTCATCGGCTGCTGCAGTAAAGGATAGAACGATCAACTATTACGCAGATGCATCATCGGCGGTCTTTTCCTCTTCCGGCTCTGCCAGCAGCTCCTGATCAACAGCCATCCGATTGAACTGTTCGATGACGTTGCTCCGGATCTGCCGGACATCCTGGTTGTCACGGATATAGTACACGAGTTCTGTCGTCACCGACTTCCCATCCATATCCCCGTGCAGCACCCGTGGTGCCGGCGAGTTCAAGACCTCGTCGTACTCCGCTGCCAGCGTCTTCAGTGCGTCCCGGGCTGCATCCAGTTTCTCCGGCCGAACCTTCACTGTCAGGCTGTCCTGTGTCACAGTACCCTTCGTATGGTTTGTCACCGGCCGCGTGGTCAGGTAGCTGTTCGGCACCACAAGTTTCTGGCCGTTCGGTCCACGGAGCTTGGTCTCGATCATGGTCGTCTCCTGGACTGTCCCGGTCATATCCTCCGTCGAAATATAGTCGCCTTCAACGAACGACGGCGAGATATGCATGAATATCCCGGATACAAGACTGCCAACCTGGTCCCGCATCCCCCAACCGATCGCCACCGTGGCAGCAGCACCGACCGTCCCGATCACCGTGACCAGTCCACCGAAATCACCGGCCTGCAGCGCTGCCGTGAACGTTACAAAGAACCCGATCACGCCGACGATATTCTCCAGCGAATGCTTCGCCCGCTTCTTGGTCCCGCGTCGCGCCGCAATCCGCCGCACCAGCGGCATCACCACGGTCCGGATCACGGTAATCCCGACGATGAACACGACGAAGAATCGCAGCAACTGCACGTACACACTGGTACTCCCAAACACCATCTGAACCAGATCAGCCCCGGACGTCATCGGATAGCATCCCTCACGCAGACTTCTTAAACATGTCTCCAAACCACCGCAGTCACGTCACCGTACACCTGTGAACGAGTCCTATGACACATTCACGGTGGCTGAATCGGTGTACACCTGACTACCGTCCACGTTGACAGCGAACTCCACATCAACGCTACCGGCATCGGTACCAACCGAAAGATCATACTCTGCGGCCGACGCACACCCGCCGGACCCGGATTCCGCAAGATCGATTGTCATCATCAGTGTCCCGGAACTGCTGGAATGGTCTGCATTCACTGAATAGCTCGACTGCGGCAACAGGATTGTGCCGGACGCTGACACTTCACCGTTCCCGCCAGACAGCGTGTTCTGGGTCACCGTGACAGATGACTGTCCCTGATCGTCACATGACGCCGCATAACTGAACGACTGGCTGCCGCCCGATATGCCGTCACCGCCATCACCGTCACCCGGTGTCGGTGGGGAGGGAGCCGGACTGTCTGGCGTATCAGGTGTATCCGGTGTGTCCGGTGTGTCAGGTCCGGAGTTTCCGCCTGGCAGGTTTTTCAGGAAATCATTCAGCCAGTCGAGGATACTGTTATGGAAAGAGACATCCAGCATGTGCGCTGGACTGATTGCTGTCGGTCCTGCGCTAGAGACAGGTTGTACCGCGCCGGCACCAGTAACAAGCAGTACCAGCACTGCCAAGAAGGTTACATACTTGAACTGTTGCGTCATGTCGGTGTATGATGTCGGATGTCTTATATACTTATTGTTCGTGCAGTATCACTGTGTATGCTTCCTGACCAGCATGCCGTTGTGTCCGGTGTCACCGTGTTCTCTGCCGCACTCCTGCTGGATATCGCTCCGGCGGCGATCCTGCTGTGGACGGTGATCGGCATCCTTGCAGGCGTCCTGATCGACGTGGACCATGCGCTGCTCGCCATGGCCACACAGGGAAAGACCCGGGAAGGCCTGTACTGGTTTAGACATCCGCTGGAAGCAGTGTCAGACCCGGACGCATTCCTCGAGGACATGGATTATCCGGCACTGGTCTACCACCGCCTCGCCACCCATGCCGTCCTCTTCATCGGGACAACTGCACTGGTCTGGCTGTCAGTACACCCGATGCTGACGCCTGTACTGATCGGTATCGGGGCGCACGTCGCTGCGGACCTGTACTGGGACGTGCGGCGCGGTGCATTACCCTAGTCCCTAGTAGTTGGGTAAGAACAAGTTATCCAAGGCCGCCGTACACCTTCACTGCATCACCGGTCCGGTCCGGTGTCTGAACGATGTCTATGATGGTCTCTGCGATCTCCGCGGGCTGCACCCACCTGTCCACGTTCTCGGTGCCGAGCGCCTCGCGGTTCGCTTCCGTGTCGATGACAGACGGCAGGATGCAGTTCGCGGTGATGTCTATATCATCGTTCTCGTTCGCCATGAGCGTGGTCAGGGATTCGATGCCACGTTTGGAGATGGCGTATGGACCGCCCGCTGCCGGCATATCGTGTCCGGTCTTCGCCCCGATGGACACGATGCGGCCAAAGTCCTGTTCCCGCATGTGCGGCAGGACGTGCTTCGACACGAGGAACGCGCTCTTCAGGTTGATGTCCATCATAGTATCCCATGTACCCTCACCGGTCTCATGGATCGGGTTGCCGCCTTTCCACGCACCGACGATGTTCAACAGCACGTCGATCCGCCCGTGCTTCTCTGCCACCTTCTCCACGAGGCTTTCAACCTGTTCCGCGGACATCACGTCCACCTTGTACCCGGTCAGGTCCGCGTCCTCACCGGCCTCGTCCTCCAGCGCATCGTACTCGTCGGATTCCAGGTACGTGGTGACAACGGTGCATCCCGCGTCAAGAAGCTGTTTCGTCACGACGGATCCGAGCGCGCCGGTTCCGCCGGTGATCAACACAACCCGCTCGCTGAGCGGTCGCCTGTCTGACATACCCCGGACATTTACGGGAACAGCATAAAAACGTTGGCATTGCTCCCGTTTGCGCGCTGAGATGGAATGACCGGAGCGAAGGTTATTTAGCCGCGCAGGCACCGGTACCAGTACATGGACAGCCAGCAGCTGCAGGAAATCGATGACATGTTTCAACCGGTGAAGGATGAGGCCGGACCGGTCCTCAAGGCCGTTATGATATACGGGTCAGCCGCGCGGAAGGAGCACGTGTCAGGATCAGATATCGACATCCTCGTCATCGTGGATGATACCCATCCGAAGTTCGACAAGAAGCAGTACGACGCCGTGAAGCAGCAGGTCCGGGAGGTAGAGGACGACGCTCCGGACGAGTTCGACCTGCATATCCAACCCCCGAAACCGCTGTCCAAGTGGTGGGATCTCCTGATTTCCGGCGAACCGTGGGCCGTCACCTCGATGCGGGACGCCCAGCCGGTATACGACCCCTCCGGCTACATCCGGCTCACACAGCGGTTGCTGCGGGAGGGCGAGTTGCACGGGACGGAGGAACGCGCCCAGCGGCTGGTGAAACGGAGCCGGGAGAAATACATGAAGACCCGGCGCCTCCTCCTGGAGGATGTCACGTCCGAACTGTTACAGGCGATGACCGAGTCGGCGCAGGCCGTGCTCATGTACTACGGTCGACCGCCACCGTCCCCGGACCATGTCGCCGCAGAACTGGAGACGGCGTTCGTGGAAGATGAGGAACTGCTCTCGCAGCAGGCCGTGCAGGACTACCGATCGTTCTACGCACTGACGGAGCGCATCGACCACGGCAGACTCACCGAGTTCACCGCGTCCGAGATGGACGAGTACCTGCAGCAGGCGATGGCGTTCATCAAGGCCATGGCCACACTGTTCGACAAACTGGAGACACGGAAGCACGAGGATATTGTGACATCTGCCCACGACGAGGCATTGACACTCTGCGAACGTGCCCTGGCCGAGGAAGGCGTCAACCTTCCCACGGACGAGGACGCGACGCTGGAACGGTTCAAAGCGGTGTTCGTTGAATCAGGTGATGTCAGCGAGGAGTACTGGCGGCTCCTGCAGCAGATTATGGAGACCAAGGACGCACTGGACCGCGGCGACCTGAAGGACATGGCTGACGAGGACATCTACGCATCCCGCGCCCACCTCCAGGACTTCCGGTCCGCCGTCGACAACGTACTGTCAGGCAATGAAGAACCTGTACTACTGGATACGGCAGAACAGGATGGCACGGAGAATACACATACGGGTACAGCAGATACGGAGAAGCCGTCGGTCGTGGATCAGGTCAAGGCGTGCTGTGACGATGTGCTGGACCATTACGATGATGTGGTGAAAGCGATCTGGCTGCTGACCGTGGAGGATCTTGCGGAGACGGATACGGTGACGCTGGTCGTTTTATTTGATGATGTCGCGGCCGAGGACGTGACGCTGGAGGATTTCGAGGAGACGGTGCAGACCATCACGGCCGCGTTCAATGCGGAGCATGATATCACGGTTAACCCGACGTTCTACGCGGTGTCGGACTACTGGAACCTGGTGCGGCACGGCTCCCCGGTCACGTTCGCCGAGATCCGGGAGGGCATCCCGGTGTACGACCCGGCCGGGTTCTACCTGCCGCTGAAGAAGCTGCTGGACGCGGGGAAGATCCCGGGAACGAAGGAGGCGATGCGGTCCCTGCTGATGAACGCGCCGAAGCGGACGATGAAGGTGGAGAAACAGTACCGGGGCAAGATCCTGGAGCACCTGTACAATGCGGTTGTGGATGCCGGCCAGGCCGCGCTTCTCGTCCATGGTGTCTCCCCGCCGGTCCAGAAAAAGCTGGCAGACGAACTTGAAACCCATCTCGTATCGGACGACGCGCTGTCATCACGGGATGTGGAACGGTGTGACACCGTGATCAGCCTCTGGAAGCAGTACGAATACGGTGAGGTTGAGAAGCTGGAGGGGGAGACGCTTGATGAGGCCATGGAGGATACGATCCGGTTCATTGAAGCCACAGAAGAGCTGCTCGAATCTGGTCGTACCGGTACGGATTGACGGCAGGGCAGGATACAGATATCGGGACACCTGTTACAGGAATACATATAAGGCAGCGTCGGGGATTCAAGTATACGTGATACGATGGGATTACGCGAGCTTCTCGACAAGATTCTTGGACGTGAAAAAACAGGACGTGAACAGGCAGGGCAGGAACTCGCCCAGAAAGCCGAGGAACTTGAAGGATCTGCGGCACCGGTACAGGACGAACCGGCAACGGAAGACACGGACGATCTGGGCGAACCGGACGGGCCGGACGACCTGGAGAAACCGGAGGAGCCGGGCGAACTGGACGAACAAGACGAATCCGCGGACGGGCATGCTGAAGATGAGGTAGGCGAGGACGCTGAAGACGCCGAAGACAGGACAGATGAAGCGGAATCGGACAGCGATGAAGAAGCGGATGCTGACGAGGCTGATGTCACGGACGCAGACGAACAAAAGGAAGACGCATAGCGTATCTTTTCGCACGTTCGACGACAGATAGTGCATACACTGGTTCACGGGATGCAGCCGACAGGTTTTTAGGTGCAGGAACCGTATCGCTACCTATGGGAAGCGGTGCTGGTATATCGCATACTGTTGGGATGGACGAGGCACCGGCGTTCGAGGACATCACGGCATGGTTTAACACGGACGGTGATGTCTCACATCCGACGGAGATTGATGCCGATGTAGTCCTGCTACATTTCTGGTCGTACACCTGTCCAGACTCGAACGATGCACTGCCACGGATGCAGGAGCTGTGGGAGCATTACCGGGAACACGGGCTTACTGTCGTCGGGATACACACTGCCGAGTTCTCGTTCGAGCAGCGTCCGGAACACGTGGAAACTGCAGTTGATGAACGTGATATCACGTACCCGGTAGCACTGGACGCGGACAATACCACGTGGCATCTGTACGGGAACCGGCACCGGCCACGGCAGACCGTCATTGACCGGGACGGCCATATCCGGCACGAACAGGTCGATGACAGGTACCGCACGCTGGAAGATGCTGTGCGGCGTCTGCTCCTGCAGGCCGGACGCACACTGCCCGATTCACTGTTCGATGATACAGATATGGCGCCGGACGAGGCAGAACAGGACGTGAACGCGCCGGTCGATGCCATGATCAGTCCCCGAATCCGTGCCGGAGAGGACGGCCCTGCACTGGGAAATGTCGAACACCAGGTCTGCCATACGTATGCACGGATCGACTACCGGGATGAACGGCCGGACGAACACCAGATGAACCGATTATACCTGAAAGGAACATGGATGCAGACGGACGAATGCATCACGTTCCACGGCGACAAAGGATATACTGCACTTCGGTTCACCGCACAGGACTGCACCGTCACAATGGCACCTGGCGATGCTGATGAACTGCGTGTCACCGTCGAGCTGGACGGTGCACCGGTGCCGGAGGGCCGGCGCGGCCAGGATGTGGACGAAGACGACCAGGGTACATACGTGGACGTATCACGGCCCTGCCGCTACCAGCTCGTTGAACGGGATGCGGTGGATGTCGGTGAGATACGACTGGTGCCACGTGATACCGGTCTTCGGGTATACGCATGTTCCTTCTCGTGAATCGGTTTCAGCTGCTGTAACGGTCATACAGGCGCTGTAGAAACCTTTATATGATAGCGGAAACTAGGACAGTAGCGTATGACGCACCGGTTCAGTAACGTATCGACGGTAACGGTCCTTGGTGTCGCGATACTGCTTCTTGCAGCCATCGGTGCAGCACAGGCTGGACCGGCAGAGAACACATCTGAACCGGCTGCAGAGACAGATTCCGGGGAAGAAGAGGTGCCAGAACCTGCACCAGACACCGAGTTATCGTTCACGGATATCGACCAGAAGATGCTGGATGATCTTGCGCAGCAATACAACAAGGATGTTGCACACCGCATCCCGAAACCGATCGCTGTATTCATCGCGGACGAACGCGTCAACCTGCATATCGAGACAGAGGGAGGGAACGAAACGGTGTACGGTGTCGCGATGACCGGTGTCGAGGTGGACAATGCAGCGGTCGGTGGTATCGACCGGCCGACGGTCGACGTGTACACCAGTGAGGAGACGTTGAACGCGATTACCAACGCGGAGAACCCGCAGGACCGGGCTGTACAGGCTTACAAGGACGATGATATCCGGTACGAGGCGTACGGACTGCTCCGCAGCATCCGGATGAAGGTCGCTACCACTGCCGTCTCTATTTTCGGATAAAACCCTGGTTTCTCCTGGTCATCCTATAGAGACACACGGGTTTGGCCATAATGCGTTTAAATGTTACGTCGTAATACTAATGGACGATGACGGCGTACGACGCGGTACTCTTCGATATGGACGGTGTGCTCCTTAGCCAGAGCAGTGAAGATGAGGAACGGGAGAACGGCTGGTGGGCTAGGGTGGAGCAGACTGTCGATGGCGCCCTCACGGCCCATGGTATCAAGGACACCCATCCGGCGTATCGTCCGCTGTTCAACCGGATGCACACGATCTTTACAGGACAGGCATCCGGTATCGACGAGCGGTTGGCACTGATCGATGAGATCGCTGCAGTGTGTCAGGGAGACAGTGAGCTGTACCGGGGTGATCCTGTCGTCGATCACCGCGACCTGTGGGAGACACATGAATACCTTTCGGCACGGGTGCAGAAGAAGCAGGTCGATAGGCGTGAACGCGTGTTCTACGATGATGTCACCACGATTGAGGACTTGTACGATATGGTGTCCATCGGGAAGATGAGTAACAATAACCATACGTTCGTCGAATATGTGGCCGGTCACCAATGGCTTGCAGCAGATGCAGGACTGGATGCGCCGCTTGATGCATACATTGATACCTGTTACGGGATTGGTGAGACCGTGGAGGAACAGAAACGCAAAAAGCCCAGTCCAGCAAAACTGGAGAAGGCCGCAGACGATATCAACGCGGACAACCCGCTGTACGTTGGTGACAGCCGGTGTGACATCGAAGCAGCTGAAAATGCTGGTATGGACGCGGTATTTCTTCGTCGTCCGCATCGGGCAGATTACGAGCTGAACGGTCACAACCCGGTAGATGAACTGTCCTCACTGACGGAACTACCGGACATCGTCCGGTACGGACCGGACGCCGTGGAATGATAGAAAACGTCGTTACTCGATCCGGTACCGCAGTGTTGCGGCGATCCCGCCGAGCGCGCTCAGTTTCTTCCCGGCGTCATGGTCCTCGTGCACGATCTGGACCGTGCCGTTCATCTGCTCCACCTGCGCCATCAGGTCTTCGTGCTGGTGCACCAATACATCGTTGATGAGCAGCGTTTCGACTGCTCCCATCTCCACCGCTTCCTCCACCGGGTCCAGGCCGTACACTGCCTTCCCATCGTCTTTATTGATATGCGCGAGCAGGTCTTCGACGGCCTCTACCTCGTCTGACACCCGGCTCTGCTGCAGCACGCGCTTGACGGCCCCGCGCTTGATCACTTCCTGTACCCCGGCGGTCCCGGTCGTGGACGCGTCCTCCACCATTACGCTGTCCGCGAGGTCCGGGTGTTCATCCTGGATCACGTTCTGCAAGTTCTCCTTCTCAAACCCGGGGCCTGCAATAATAATACGGTCCACGTCGTCGTGCTCTTTCAGGATGCTGATGATCTCACCGTAGAATGCGTCCGAATCCGTCTCTGACTTGTACATTTTCCCGGAGTGACCGCTCGCGACCTCTGAAAGATCTGAGATGCCTGTCTCCGTGATGATTGCCATGTTGGCGCTTTCCTTGTCGATCATGCAGACCAGGATCTCGTACTGTTCCGTGTCCGCCGCCTCTCGCACCCGGTCGAGCTGGTATTCCTTCCAGTCGTTTTTCCAGATTTCGAACGTGACACCTTGTTCCAGGTTGAACGTGTGGTAGCCGCGCTGCACGTCCTCCGGGCCCTCCGTGATCTCGCCGGTGGTCCGCAGCCGGTTGCCCTCGTAATTCACCTTTTCAACGCCCAGTGTGAGGCGGGCACGGGTCTTCTCCCCGCCCTCGATCGTGGTCCGCTGATCTGTCATGCGGATTGTATCGCCTGCCTCGATCACGTGCTTGAGGTGCCAGAGATCGGCGTCGGACTCCACCTCCAGTTTCATGTATCCGTCCTTCCGGTCCTGGGAATGGATGTTCATAGATACAGCGTTTGGAGCTGGACAGTTAAAAACCAGTGGCGGAAACGCGGGGAAACAGTACAGCAGCCGCGGTAGATTTATATGGGAATGGTCCGCATGCAGGTGTGTATGTCGCAGTTCGTCTATGTTGTGGTCGGTGCCACTGCAATCCTTGTGGCCGGTGGGCTCCTTGCCGGGTTCGTCCCGCAGGCAGGGACGGGTACTGCAGGTCCGGGGGAATCCGTGTTCTTCGAGAATATCGGGACGGTTGGCGCACTGCAGGATGTCGATCCGTCGTCCCGCGACGTACACCTTGGCAGTTTCACCGTGGAGGAGACCTCACCGAACAGGACCGCATACCAGAACCAGGAGATCCAGATCCATAACACGGTCCGCAGTGAGGAGGCAGCGACACTGACGTTCGACGCATTCCGCCCGCAGAAAGCATACCTGCGATTCATCTCAACACGGGCAACGGACCCGGCGGACCTTGTCATGATGGTGAACGGGCAGGAGGTGCCGGTTCGGGCATTTACGCATGATACCCGGACGACGATTCCGATCGATGCGGAGCACCTGCAGCAGGGGGAGAACGTGGTCCGGTTATCGGCCCGTGACCCGGGATGGGCGTTCTGGCAGCGGCCGTCGTTCGTCTTCGAGGACGTGCAGATCGTGCTGGACGACCTGGAGAACCGGCAGGTGATCCGGCCGTTCGAGGCGTTTGACTATGAATCGAACGGGTTTGCGTATGGTGAGGTCACGTTCACGGTGCAGGACGAGGCGATCCGGGACCAGCCGCTGGATATCACGTTGAATGGGAACCCGGTGGCCAGCCGGTTGCCGGTGAAGCGCGCCACACCGTATAATATCAGGTTCTTCGCGAATACGACCGGGCTCCGACATGGGGAGAACGTGCTGGCGTTCCGGACGTACGGGGATTCGTTCTATCCGCTGTCCAATGTCCGGGTCAGCCTTGTATATTACGCGCAGACACAGGAACATACCGTGGTCCGGGACATCCCGATCTCCGAGGCACAGTACAACGCGCTCGGCCGGAACAGCCGCGAGGGCCAGGTACGGTTCGATGTGGACCGGATATTCGTGGAACGCCCATTGACGCTTTCGTTCGGTGACATGCAGGATGAGTTCGTGCCACGTCCCGGTGGGAACGTCCGGCGGTTTGACCAGGAGCACGTCCAGCCGGGAGAAAATGAGCTTCGGATCACGACGGATGGTGCGTACCGTATCGAAAACCTCAATGTGTCGTTCGCGGAGACAGGGTAGGGGAGGAAACGAACCATGGGTCTCAGTGAATTGGTCGAAGTAGTTCTCCACAAGGTGTTCCAGAAGGTTTTCAGTGAGGATACGGTGAACGCGCTGGATGTCCAGAAGTGGGGGACACCGATCACGAGAGGCGAGTCCCACTTTATCAACGATCAGGTGTCTGAACGCTATTATGAGGGTATACAGCGGAGAGAGGAGGCGCCGGGATCGATACACGGTGCGTTATGGTTGTCGAACATATACGAGTACTACCTGCAGGACCAGTTCGGGTTCTTTCGCCGTGGCTGGGTCATAGAGTACATGGGAGACGCGTTCTGTCCGAACGCGTTCCAGCGGTTCATGTTCGTGGCCGTTGCCCGTGTACCGATTTTACGAGGGGTTCTTCTCAATATCCAGCGCAGTTTACAGCGGATATCGCAGAGTGAGGAGCCGACACCGCCGGCGGACATTAACGGAGAGA